>NZ_RCVK01000382.1:0-35273 GCF_003667485.1 Micromonospora sp. BL1 | reverse complement strand
GCTGATCTCCAGGATCGGGGTGCGATAAGCTGTATGAGCCGACGCGGGGTGGGCGTACCCGCGGGGGGTGGAACCGGGTCGGGGCCCGGCCCGGCGGCGAACACCAGCTGGCTCCCCGCCACAGTGCCCGCGACCAGCCCGGCGGCGGCCAGGACGGTGATCGCGGCGCGGCGCCGGGCCCAGCGGTCGGCGCTGCGGCGCAGCCGGTCCGGCGCCGGCAGCACCCGCTCGTCGGTGTCGGCGGCGAGGGACCGGTAGTAGCGGTGCAGTTCACGCGACATCGTTGACCTCCAGCTCCTCGGCGGCGACGCCGGGCAGCAGCTCGGCCAGCCGGGTCCGTCCCCGGGACAACCAGGACTTCACAGTGCCGGCGGGCACGCCGGCCTCCCGGGCGATCTCCTCCACCGGCAGGTCGAACAGGTAGTGCAGGGCGAGCGCCTGCCGGTGCCGGGGCGGGAGCTGCCGCAGCGCCGCGACCAGCAGCACGGTGTCCTCGCCCGGCGGCCCGACGTCGGGTGGCGGGCCGGTGCGGCTGGCCGCGAGGCGCCACCCGCGCAGCCGCCGGAACCGGTCCGTCGCCAGCCGGCTGATCACCAGCCGCAGCCACGCCTCCGGCGCGGGATGGCCGGCGAGTCTCGCCCACTGCCGCCAGGCCCGGGCGTACGCCTCCTGCACGAGATCCTGGGCCTCGGCCGGGTCGCCCGCCACCGCGTACCCGTAC
The DNA here is from genome assembly GCF_003667485.1 of Micromonospora sp. BL1. NCBI lineage: Bacteria > Bacillati > Actinomycetota > Actinomycetes > Micromonosporales > Micromonosporaceae > Micromonospora > Micromonospora sp. BL1. Next base: position 34,552 of record NZ_RCVK01000382.1, on the reverse strand, counting down.
CGGACGGCCCGCCCCGACGTGCTGCGGTAGAAGTCGTCGAAGCTGTCCGCGTCCCGCATGTGCCCTCCCGCCCCACACGTTCACCTGCACTGTTGACGGCGCGGCGGGGTGCGGGGTTGCGGGCGGGGAGTCCGGAAGACGACACGAGCCCGTGGTCCGGGTGACCGTTGCGGTCCCGGACCACGAGCTCGTGGTGTCAGCTCGGCGTCAGCCGCCCGGTGTCGGCGCGGGCGACGTCGGCGCCGGTGGCGAGACGCTGCCCGACGGCGCCGGGTTGCCCGAGCCGCCGGCCGCGGCCTGTGCCTGCTGGAACGCGCTCATCGCCTCGTCCAGCGCCTTCAGCGCACGCCCGTACCGCTCGAAGTCGCCGGACGTCTGCGCGGCCTTGACCTCGGCGATCGCGGTCTGCACCCGGGCGGCGGCCTGGGCCAGCTCTCCGCTCACCGGCGGCGTGTTGTTGTCGCCCGCGGTCGGCGACGGCGTGGGGTTGTCCGGCGTGGGGTTGTCGTCGGTGGCGGGCGGCGGGTTGTTGTTCGGGGCCCGCTTGCCCTGCTCGACGAGCTGCTTGATGCCGTCGTTGAGGTTGTTGGCGAGCACCACGTACGAGCCGCCGTCACCGTAGGAGAGCAGCACCTTCTGCAACAGCGGGTACGCGTCCTGGCTGCTGCTCTTCACGTACACCGGCTCGACGTAGAGCATGCCGTCGGCGAACGGCAGCGAGAGCAGGTTGCCGTACTGCACCTGCGCCTGGTTGGAGGAGAGCAGGTTGAGCTGCTGCCGGATGTCGCCGTTGTTGGTCATCTGCTGGTGCACCTGCGTCGGCCCGGAGATCCGGGTCTGGTCCGGCAGTTCCAGCACCTCCAGCTTCGGCTGCCCGTCGACGTACGACCCGGAGACCAGCGCGGCGAGGTTCTGCCGCCCGTTCGGGGTGACCGCGGAGGTCAGCTGGAAGCGTGGCCCGTCCTGCCCGGGGAACTGGGTGAACAGGTAGTACGGCGGCTGCTTCTGCCCGCTGTCCGGCGCGTCCGGCACGTTCGGGACCTGCCAGAAGTCCTGGCCGGAGTAGAAGTCGCCCGGGTCGGTGACGTGGAACTTGGTCAGCAGGTTGCGCTGCACCTTGAACAGGTCGGCCGGGTAGCGGAAGTGCTCGGCCAGTTCGGCCGGGATGTCGCCCTTGGGCAGCACCAGGTCACCGCCGAACGCCTTGTTCCACGCCTTGAGCACCGGGTCGGTGTCGTCGTACGAGTAGAGCTTGACCGTGCCGTCGTACGCGTCGACAGTCGCCTTCACCGAGTTGCGGATGTAGTTGACGTTCTCCCGGGCGAGCTGGAACGTGCCCCGGCCGGTCAGCTCGTCGGTCGTCTCGGCCTGGAGGTTGACCCGCTCGGCGTACGGGTAGGTCGCCGCCGTGGTGTAGCCGTCGATGATCCACAGCACGCGCCCGTTGACCACCGCCGGGTACGGGTCGCCGTCGAGCGTGAGGAACGGCGCGACCTTCTCCACCCGGTCGCGCGGGTTACGCACGTACAGCAGCTTCGAGTTCTCGTTGACCGCCTCGGAGAGCAGGAAGTTCGACTCCTGCTCCTTGATCGCGTAGAGCAGCCGGCGCGGGAACGAGCCGATCTTGACGCCGCCCTCGCCGGTGTAGGTGTAGTACTGCTCACCGCCGGTGGAGGTGGGCCGGTCGAACTCGACGTTGCGGTCGCCGTTCTGCCCGACGATCGCGTAGTCGCTCGCCTCCATCCGCTCGCCGTAGTAGATCCGCGGCTGCTGGGCCGGGATCTCCTCGGTCGGCGAGGAGCACGCCTCCTGCGCCTTCTCGCCGAGGTAGCCGGAGACGAAGTACGGCTGGCCGCCGCAGACCACCTGGTTCGCCGGGGCGGCCACCAGGCCGTACCCGTGGGTGTAGACGGTGTGGCGGTTGATCCAGTTGCTCTGCTGGTCGGTCAGCTCGCCGTAGTTGATCTCACGGACGCCGACCACGTAGTCGGAGGTCTTGTCCTTGACCGAGTACCTGTCGATGTCCAGCTTCGAACCGAAGTCGTAGAAGCCGCGGACCTGCTGCAGCTGCGTGTACGTCTCGGAGACGAGCTGCGGGTCGAGCAGCCGGATGTTCGACACCACTGAGGTGTCGGTGGCGAGGCTGGCGGGTGGAACGAGGTTGCTGGCCGCGTACGGCGTGGTCTTCGTGCTGTCGAGACCGAACGCGGACCTGGTGGCCTTGATGCTGCGTTCGATGTACGGCGCCTCCTTGTCCCGGGCGCTCGGCTTGACCTCGAAGGTCTGCACGGCCCACGGGTAGATGCCGCCGATCGCCACCGCGGAGACGCCCAGCAGGGCGAGCGAGATGCCCGGCCAGACCAGGTTCCGCATCACCGCGTTGGAGAACACGATGATCGCCAGCGCCACCAGGACGGAGATCCAGGCGAGGATCTCCTTCGCCGGCAGCAGCGCGTTCACGTCGGCGTAGCCGGCGCCGTAGAGCTTGGCGCCCTCGTTGTACTCCAGCAGCATGGCCCGCCGGTCGAGCACGTAGGCGACGGCCTTGAGCAGCACGAACACGGCGACCAGCGAGCTGAGGTGGGCGCGGGCGGCGTTCGTCATCCGGTCGCCGATGCCCTGGAGGCGCACGCCGCCGAAGATGTAGTGCACCGCGAGCGCGCCGAGCAGCGACAGCACCACGGCGGTGAAGCCGACGCCGAGCACGTAGCGCCAGAACGGGAGCTGGAAGACGTAGAAGCCGACGTCGACGCCGAACTCCGGGTCCTTCACGCCGAAGTCGCCGCCGTTGCGGAACAGCAGCCACTGGCCCCAGCGGCTCTGCGCGGAGAGGCCGGCGAACAGTCCGACGACGGCGGCGGCGAGCGCGATCCAGGTGCCGAGCCGCGGGCTCAGCAGCATCCGGTAGCGCTCCAGCGTGGCCTGCTCGGCCGAGTGCGGACGCATCTTGGGCCGCAGCCGGTGGGCCAGCCAGAGGTTGCCGCCGACGAGCAGCGCCATGCCGGCGCCGACCACCAGGAACAGCAGCAGGCGGGTGGCGAGCACGCCGGTGAAGACCTGGGTGTAGCGGACCTCGTCGAACCAGAGCCAGTCGGTCCAGGCGTTGACGCCCCACCCGAGGAGGGTGAACAAGATGAACACCCCGATCAGGACACCGATGGTGACGCGTCCGCGCCGGCTCATCCTCGGTAAGGGACTGCTACGCATGACCACTGTTGGCTCCGCACGCTCGATGTGATCGGCTCCGACCAGGCACCAAGAGTACGGGGTGTTCCTGAGCACGTCGGGTCAAGGTCACGTCACGATCCGCCCGCCGGCCGCCGCCCGGCCCGCCTCAGCAGCGCGTCGGCTGTCCCCCGGCGCGCAGCGTCTCGAGTGCCTTCAATGCCTCACCCAGCGTGGCGACCTTCAGCAGCGGCAGGCCCGGCTGCGGATTGCGCACCGCCTCGGCGCAGTTGTCGGCGGGCACCAGGAACGCCTTCGCGCCCGCGTCCTTGGCGCCGACCAGCTTCTGCGCGATGCCGCCGATCGGGCCGACGCGACCCTCGTCGTCGATGGTGCCGGTACCGGCGATGATCTTCCCGCCGGTGAGGTCGGCCGGCTCCAGCTTGTCGATGATGCCGAGCGAGAACATCAGCCCGGCGCTCGGCCCGCCGATGTCACCAAGGTCGATCTTGAGGGTGAACGGGTGCGGCTGCTGCTGGTCGATCTCCACACCGATCCGCGGCCGGCCGTCCTGTTCGCGGCTGGTCACGGTGGCCGTCCCCGGGGTGTCGCCCCGGGTGTAGCCGATCTTCAGCGCGGTGCCCGCCGGCTTCGCCCGGATCAGCTCGGTGAGCTTGGCCGCGCTCGTCACCGGCGCCCCGTCGACCGAGGTGACCACGTCGTCGGGTCGCAGCACGCCGACCGACGGGCCGCCCGGCGTGACCGCCTTGACCTGCACCTTGATCGGGTAGCCCAGCTCGCGCAGCGCCGCCGTCTCGGCGCTGGTCTGCGAGTTCTGGAAGTCCTCCGCGTTGCGCTTCTCGACCTCCTCCTGCGACTCCCCCGGCGGGTAGACCAGCTCCCGCGGCACCACCGCCTCGTCCGAGGAGAACCAGCCGGCCAGCGCCGACCGCAGCCGCACCGTCGGCTGCACACCGACAGTGGTGAGCCGGAGCTGACCGGCGGAGGTGGACGTCGCGCGGCCGGTCACCTGGATGACCTCCTTGCCGTCCTCGCTGCCCAGCGTGTTCACCGTCGGACCGGGGCCGAGCACCACGTACGGCAGCGGGACGCTCAGCACGCCGACGCTGAGCAGGGCGGTGAGCAGGGCACCGAGCAGGACGGTCACGCCGCGACGTCTCATGCGCCAGAGCGTACCGATCCGCACCCGGCCGTCCGGCGCGGTGACCGGCGGACTTCGCCCTCAGCGCAACGCCGAGTGGCGCGACCTGCGGCGGGGCCCGCGTACCGTAGAGGTCGTGCCTGATATTCCGTTCGGCTTCGCGCTCCCGGGTGGTCAACCACCAGACCCCAACGATCCCGCGGCGATGCAGCAGTTCATGTCGCAGTTGCAGCACCTGCTCTCGGCGCCGGGCAGCGGGCCGGTCAACTGGGACCTCGCCCGGCAGGTAGCCGCCAGCCAGCTCGCCGCCGCCGGCGACCCGGCGGTGTCGCCGTTCGAACGCAACGCGGTCGAGGAGGCGCTGCGCATCGCCGACCTCTGGCTGGAGCCGGCGACCTCGTGGCCCTCCGGCATCCGCACCTCGGTCGCCTGGAACCGCAACGAGTGGATCTTCAAGACGCTCGACGTGTGGCGCAAGCTCTGCGACCCGGTGGCCAGCCGGATGGTCGGCGCGATGGGCGACCTGGTGCCGCCGGAGGCCCGCGCCCAGCTCGGCCCGATGCAGTCGATGGTCGCCACGCTCGGCGGCGCCCTCTTCGGCGGCCAGCTCGGCCAGGCGCTCGGCTCGCTCGCCGCCGAGGTGCTCTCCGCCGGTGACATCGGCCTGCCGCTCGGCCCCGCCGGCACCGCCGCGCTCGTCCCCGCCAACATCAAGGTGTACGGCGAGGGCCTGGAGCTGCCCGAGGACGAGGTACGCCTCTACGTGGCCCTGCGCGAGGCCGCCCACCAGCGGTTGTTCCAGCACGTGCCGTGGCTGCGCGGGCACGTGCTGACCGCGGTGGAGAACTACGCCGCGGGCATCCGGGTCAACCGGGAGGCGATCGAGGAGGCGATGGGCCGGGTCGACCCGACCGACCCGGAGTCGATGCAGGCGATCGCGCTGGAGGGCATCTTCACGCCCGAGGACACGCCCGCGCAGAAGGCGTCGCTGGCCCGGCTGGAGACCGTACTCGCCCTGGTCGAGGGCTGGGTCTGCCATGTCGTCGACAGCGCCGCCGGTGACCGCCTGCCCAACGTCGTACGCCTCGGCGAGGCGTTCCGCCGCCGCCGCGCCGCGGGTGGCCCGGCGGAGCAGACGTTCGCCGCGCTCGTCGGCCTCGAACTGCGGCCCCGTCGCCTACGTGAGGCGACGGTGCTGTGGGCGGCGCTGACCGAGCACCGCGGCATCGCCGGTCGGGACGCGGTCTGGGGTCACCCGGACCTGCTGCCCTCCGACGACGACTTCGCCGCGCCGGAGGCGTTCGCCACGACGAGCACCGATCTCGACGACGAGCTGGCGAACTTCGACTTCTCCGCCCCGGGCGCTCCCGAGGAGAAGTCCCCGGGCGAGGACGACGACAAGCGCTGACACCGTCCACCCCGTCGATCTTGCAGTTGTGGCCCTCGGAATGTCCTGAAAGCGGCTTCTGTCGGGTGCCAAACTGCAAGATCGGCGGGCCGGGAACGGAGGGTGGGGGTCAGACGGGGCGGCCGGAGAGCAGGGCTCGGGTGGCCTCCCAGCCCTCGACGGCTGGATCGAGCGCAGTCAGGTCGGCCGGGCCGCGCATGCGGTGCCAGCCGGCGGTGACCGCCACGTCCCCGGGGCTCGGTGCCGCCCGCCGCACCTCGGCCGGCTCGGTCGTGTCCAGGTCCAGCACGGGCAGCCACGCCGGTACGGGCAGCCGCGCCGCCACCCCCAGCAGCCCGGTTCCGCTCCCCTCGACCGGGGCCACCGCCACCGGCCGGGTGGTGAGCGGGCGCAGCAGCTTGCCGAGCGTCAGCCCGGGCAGGTCCGGCGCGTCCGCCACCACCACCGCCACCTGGTCGTAGCGGACCGCCCGGTCGCCGGTGACCGCCGCCTCGCCCGCAGTGGCCGCCAGCTCCTGTCCTGACGCCTTCCCGGCCAGCGCCGCGAACACCGCGTTCGGGGTCGGCTCGGTCACCTCGTACACCTGGGTGCCGGGCCAGACCACGGCGTCGGCCAGCCATCGGTCCCCGGCGGTGACCGCGACGGCGGTCTCCACCTCGTTCAGCGTGGCGAGCAGGTCCACCACGTCCTCGGCGAGCGCGGTACGCCATCGCGCCGGGTCGATTCCGGGCGGCGACCAGGTCACCGGGCCGAGCAGCGCCACCACCACACGTCGCGACATTCGCCGACCTTAACCCCACCCCCGCGCGGACCCGCGCGTGATCATGAAGTTGGCGGTGACGAAGCGGACGGAACGCCGGTCCAACTTCATGATCGACCCCGACGGGCGGGGGTCAGGGGATGGCGGCGGTGGCGGCTACGCCCTCCAGGTAGCCGCGGGCGCGTTCCGACCTGGGGTAGCGGGCCACCAGCGCCCAGAACTCGGCGTTGTGGCTGGGCACGATGAGGTGTGCCAGCTCGTGCAGCAGCACGTAGTCGATCACCCAGTCGGGCATGTCCTGGACCCGGTGCGAGATCCGGATGGTGCGGTCGGCGGGCGTGCAGGAGCCCCAGCGGCCGTTCTGGTTGGTCACCCAGCGGACGCTGGCCGGCGCGGCGGCCGACCCGTATTCGGTCAGGTAGAGGTCGATCAGGCGGGCGGCTCGGGCGAGCAGTTCGGCGTCCGAGCGGGCCAGCCTGCCCTCGCGGGCGGCGAGCCGGGCGAGCATCCGGTCGACCCACTCGCTCTCCTCGGCCCGGGAGAACTGGTCGGGGATGAGCACGACGACGCGCTCCCCGTCCCGGTACGCGGACACCGTGCGCCGCCGACGCTGGCTGCGCCGCACCTCGACGACGGGCTTCCGCGTCACGGCCATTACCGGTCCGCGCAGCCTCGGTTGACTGTCACGATGGAAAGCTAATGCGTACTGACCAGGACTCCGCAAGAGTCAACACGACGACACGCGCCCGGAAAGTGGCGGTTGGTTGTCAGGAGTCCGGAAAAAATTCTTTGCGACGGTAGCTGACCATCACCTGACCGGCCCTGTTCACGTTAAGTGATCTACGACGAGTGACAGTCGGCGGGGCCACGCGAAGCGGATCTGGGTGCATTCATCCGGCGTGTCCGCGCGAAACTGACTTATCCGACGTTACTCGGCATGCACACTCTCGACGTCGACTTGCTCACAGAGTCGGCGCACAGCTGACATGGAACCGCCCAGACCTGGGTAGGGTCCGCCAACCACGGTCAGGTGACTGACCGCGGAGAACCCCCCGGCGCCGGGCCACGCGTGGACCGCCGCAGGGAGACCCGCCGGGACACCTCCGGCGGACGAGACGAGGAGGCTACCGTGGCCGACCAGGCCCAGACCTACAACGGTTACTGCGTGAAGTGCAAGGAGAAGCGGGACTTCGAGGGGCACGTGGAGGTCTCGAAGACCGGCATGAACATGGCCAAGGGCAAGTGCCCGGTGTGCGGCACAACAGTGAACCGCATCCTGGGCAAGGCCAAGGTCTGACCCGTACGGCAGACACGGGGGAGGACGGCCGGTGGCCGCCCTCCCCCGTCGTGTAGCCGACAGAGTTACCGGCTGGTTGTGGAAAACCGGCGAGATGCTGTGGACAACGCTGGCCACGGCTCGCCGCACCTGTGGACAACGAGCCACGGAGCGCGTGGAGACGGTCACGATCAGTGGCGTGACCGATCCGACGCCGCTCGTCCGTCCCGTCCTGCTGCCCGGCCTGACCCGGCTCTGGCGCGACCGGCACACGCTCCAGCTCGGCGAGCCGCCCGGCCGCGCGGTGCTGCTGGAGATGTCCTCGCCGGGGACGGCCCGCCTGCTCGACCTGCTCGACGGCACCCGCAGCGAACGCGCCGTGCTGGCCGGGGCGGGCGCTGCCCGGGTTCCGCCCGACGAGGCACGCGCCCTGCTCGACACGCTCCGGGGCGCCGGGCTGGTGGTCCCGGCGCAGACCCTGCTCCCCCGTGACCTCACCGGCCCGGCCCGGGCCCGGCTGGCCGCCGAGGCCGCCGCGCTGGCGCTCGCGTCGCCCGACCTGCCCGGCACACCGGCGCGGCTGCTGCGCCGCCGCCGTGCCGCCCGGGTGCTGGTCACCGGCACGGGACGGCTCGGCGCGGCGGTCGCCGTCGCGCTGGCCCAGGCCGGGGTCGGGCACGTCGTACCCGATCTGGCCGGCCCGGTCGGCGCCGGTGACCTGGTCGGGACCGGCCTGACCGCCGCGGAGCTGGGCCGGCCGCTGGCCCCGGCGGTACGTGCGGCGCTTGCGCGGTGCGCGCCCGGAACGGTCACCGGCCCGTCCCGGCCGGCCCGGCCGGATCTGGTGGTGCAGCTCGGCGTCGACCGCCCGGCCGAACTGCTCGCCACCGGGTACGCCCGCCGTCGTCAGCCCCACCTGCTGCTCGATTTGCGGGGCGGCGTACCGGTGGTCGGTCCGCTGGTCCGCCCGCCCGTCGGTCCCTGCCTGCGCTGCCTCGACCTGCACCGCGGCGACCGGGATCCGGACTGGCCCGCGCTCGCCGCCCAGCTCGCCGCCGACCGGGGCGAGCGGGCCTGCGCCGCCGCCACCGGGCTTGCCGCGGCGGCCTTCGCGACGGCCGAGGTGCTGGCCCAGCTCGACGGCGCCCAGCCGGAGACGCTCGGCGGCGCGGTGGAGATCCGCGGTCCGGGCCGGGTCCGCTACCGACGGTGGCCGCCGCACCCCTCCTGCGGTTGCTGCCGGCGTCGCCCGATCCGGTCGGCCCCGACCGCTACCGGCCGCACGGCAGCAGCGGAGGCCCCGAGTCGGTAACAATGGCCGGGTGACCGACATCCCGCGCCGGGCCGTGTCCCGCACCGCCAAACTCGCCGCCCTGCCGCTCGGGTTCGCCGGTCGAACCGTCCTCGGCATGGGCAAGCGGGTGACCGGCCTCGCGTCCGACGTCATCTCCGCCGAGATCCAGCAGCGCACCGCCGAGCAGTTGTTCAGCGTCCTGGGGCAGCTCAAGGGCGGGGCGATGAAGTTCGGCCAGGCCCTGTCGGTGTTCGAGGCGGCGCTGCCCGAGGAGGTCGCCGCGCCCTACCGGCAGGCGCTGACCAAGCTCCAGGAGGCTGCCCCGCCGCTGCCGGCGGCGACTGTGCACAAGGTGCTCGCCGACCAGCTCGGCCCGGACTGGCGCGACCGGTTCGTCGAGTTCGACGACACCCCGGCCGCCGCGGCGAGCATCGGTCAGGTGCACCGGGCGGTCTGGCGCGACCCGGGTTACGAAGCGGCAGGCGGCCCTCGGCACCGGGACGTGGCCGTGAAGATCCAGTACCCGGGCGCCGGTGACGCCCTGCTGGCCGACCTCAAGCAGCTCTCCCGGCTCGGCGGCATGTTCCGGGCCATCCAGCCGGGGCTGGACGTGAAGCCGCTCCTGGCCGAGCTGCGCGAGCGCATCACCGAGGAGCTGGACTACGAGCTGGAGGCGGAGTCGCAGCGGGCGTTCGCCGCCGCGTACGCCGACGACCCGGACATCTTCATCCCGGAGGTGCTCGACGCCGCGCCGCGGGTGCTGATCACCGAGTGGGTGGAGGGCATCCCGCTGTCCCAGATCATCCGGGAGGGCACCGAGGAGCAGCGCGACGAGGCCGGCCGGCTGATGGCGGAGCTGCACCTGTCCGCGCCGGAGCGGGCCGGGCTGCTGCACGCCGACCCGCACCCGGGCAACTTCCGGCTGCTGCCGGACGGCCGGCTCGGCGTGATCGACTTCGGGGCGGTGGCCCGGATGCCGCAGGGCACGCCCGAGCCGATCGGCCGGATCGCGGCGCTGGCGCTGCGCGGGGACGCCGACGCGGTGGTGGAGGGGTTGCGCGCCGAGGGCTTCGTCAGCCGCACCGAGTCGATCGACGCCCCGGCGGTGCTGGACTTCCTGCGTCCGATGCTGGAGCCGATCGCCGCGGACGAGTTCCGCTTCACCCGGGCCTGGCTGCGTGGCGAGGCGACCCGGCTGGCCAGCCCTCGCTCCCCCGCCTACCAGCTCAGCCGGCAGCTCAACCTGCCCCCGTCGTACCTGATGATCCACCGGGTCACGCTGGGGTCGATCGGGGTGCTCTGCCAGTTGGAGGCGAAGGCGTCCTACCGGTCGATCCTGGAACGCTGGCTACCGGGCTTCGCGCCGGTGGCCTGAGCGCGGCCGGCCGGAAGCGGGCCGGCGAGCGGGCGGGGCCGGCGACGAGCACGGCGAAGGGGCGGTGACCTGTCGGTCACCGCCCCTTCCTCACGCGATCGTTCTACAGAACGCCCAGGTCGCGGGCCGACTGGCTGCGACCCCGCATGGCGACGGTACGGGCGGAACGGGTTGCCTCAGTGCTCGTGGTGTTGCGACCGGCCTGAGGCCGGCGCATTCGGGCCCTGGACAACGCTTCGTGGAGTAGTTGCATCTCGAATCCGTTCGGCAGGTTCAGCATCAGAAATTTCTCTCTCAGGTCGGCCGGTGGAGGGACACCGGCATCGGTTCGGGCTCGGAACGTAGGTGTGTCAGGCTGCCAGCCGGACGGAGCTTCGCGACTCGGACAGCCCGCTGGCCGCCAGTCGCGCCTCCGCCTCGACCCGGAGCTGCGCGTCACGGGCGAGATCCTCCTTGCGCGGACGGCCACGGGGCCGCTTGCGCGGGACGACCGCGCCACGCTCGAAGATCTCGCCGCCCCAGACGCCCCAGGGCTCGGCTCGCTCCACCGCCCCGGCCAGGCACTCGACGCGCAGCGGGCAGTCCCCGCAGAGCGACTTGGCCAGCTCGAGCTCGGCAGGCGAGTCGGAGAACCACAGGTCGGGGTCGAACTTCCGGCAGGGCAGGTTCGCCTCCACGTCGACGCTCACGTCGAGCGGGGCCAACGCCAGACTCATCCTCCGGTCACCTCTCTCTCACTTCGATCTCGTGGATCGCATTCCGACGTACTTCGGCGGGACAAAAAACTGAGGCCGCGGATCCCGGTATGCGGGTTCCGCGGCCTCGAGGTGAGCCGGTGGTCTGATGGATCAGACCGGTCTACCTCGAGGTGGAACACCGCGGACATCCGTGCGCTTCTTGGCGCCATCGATGCCCTTGCCCGCGAAGCCACTGGTCCCCTCGACTCCGGCGATCGGCGCAACGGTCAGGGTCAGCTCGGCCTGAACCTGAACCTGGTGCACCTGCGGAGCCGACGGTCGAGCGGCGAGGGCCACCCGGACAGCCGACAGCGGAGCGACGGCAGACGGCATCGCCGCAAGACGCTCATAAGTGAAGATCTTCATTGGTGCCACCTCCCTACTCTCCTCGTGCCGACCGTGGACTCATCCCCTTTGAGCAGCCAGAACGGCGCCGCTCGCGAGGTGTGTCATGAGGCTATTCCTCGCCCTCGGGCGAGGGCAAACGATTTACGGCTACTTTTCAGAAGTTTTCTGTGGGCAGACATCGTCCACCGTGGCGCCCGCCACCAGGGCGAGCACCGTATCCCCATAAAGACCGACTTTTCGGGGCCCGATCCCGGCGATCGCCACCAGCTCCTCCGTGCGGCCGGGCTTCCGCTCGGCCAGCGCGGTGAGCGTGGCGTCGGTGAAGACCACGTACGCCGGCACCTTCTGCGCGCCCGCCACCCGCTGCCGCCACTCGCGGAGCCGCTCGTACAGCTCCTCGTCGATGTCCGACGGGCAGGTCGGGCAGCGGCCCAGTTTGCGGTCCGCGCCGGCGAGCAGCGTGGCGCCGCAGATCCGGCACGAGACCACCTGCGGCCGGCGCCGCTCGGCCCGCCGCGCCGGCCCGGCGCCGCCGGCCCGCTCACCGCCGCCGGACCGGTCGAGCTGGGGCAGGAACCGGGAGGGACGCCGGGCCCGCCCGCCCGGCGAGCGCGCGGTGGCGTACGACAGCCAGAGCCACTCCCGGGCCCGGGTGATCCCGACGTAGAGCAGCCGTCGTTCCTCCTCGACCTGCTCCATGGTCTTCGCGTACGTGGTGGGCAGCGTGCCCTCGGCCAGCCCGACCAGGAACACCGCGTCCCACTCCAGCCCCTTCGCCGAGTGCAGCGACGCGAGCGTGACGCCCTCGACGGTGGGCACGTGCTGCTGGGCGGCCCGCCGGGCGAGTTCCTCGGTGAACCCGGTCAGGCCGGGATCGTCCTCGGCTTCCGCCGCGTACTCCTCGGCGAGCTGGACCAGCGCGGCGAGCGCCTCCCACCGCTCGCGGGCGGCGCCGCCCGGCGGGGGCGAGTCGGGCGCCCAGCCGACGGCGGTGAGCGCCTCGACCACGGCGGCCGGCAACGGGGTGCCCGGGTCGGCCGACCGGGTGGCGGCGCGCAACGCGATCATCGCCTGGCGCACCTCGGGCCGCTCGAAGAACCGCTCCGCGCCCTGGAGCACGTACGGCACGCCGGCCTCGGAGAGCGCCTTCTCGTACGCCTCGGACTGCGCGTTGGTGCGGAACAGCACCGCGATCTCCCGCGCCGGGGTGCCGCCCGCCACCAGCGCCCGGCAGCGCGCGGCTACCGCGTTCGCCTCGGCCGGCTCGTCGGTGAAGATCCGCAGTTCCGGCTCCGGGCCGGGCCGGCGCTGGCCGTGCAGCTCCAGCCGCAGCCGCGCCTCGGCGCCCCGGGCCTGCGAGATCACCGCGTTGGCGAGCCCGACCACCTGCGGGGTGGAGCGGTAGTCGCGGACCAGCCGGACCACAGTCGCGCCCCGGTGCAGGCGGGGGAAGTCGACCAGGTACGACGAGGTCGCGCCGGTGAACGAGTAGATCGTCTGGCTGGCGTCGCCGACCACTGTCAGGTCGTCCCGGCCGCCCAGCCACGCCTCCAGCAGCCGCTGCTGGAGCGGGTTGACGTCCTGGTACTCGTCGACCACGAAGTGCCGGTACTGGCTGCGCACCTGCTCGGCCACGTCCGGGTGCTCCTCGATGCCCCAGACCGCGGCGCGCAGCATGTCCTCGAAGTCGATCACCCCGTTGCCGCGCTTGAGCCGCTCGTACGCGTCGAACACGTCCGCCACCCGGGCCGGCTCGTACGGCGTCTCGCGCAGCGCCTTGGCCGCGGCCACGACGTACTCCCCGGGCTCGACCAGCGACGACTTGGCCCACTCGATCTCAGCGGCCAGGTCCCGCGCGGCGGCCCGGTCGGCGCGCAGGCCGACCTTGGCGGCGGCGAGTGTGACCACCCGCACCTTGCTGTCCAGCAGTTCCGGCATGGCCCGCCCGGCCAGCAGCCGGGGCGCGAAGTAACGGACCTGCCGCAGCGCCGCCGCGTGGAACGTGCGTGCCTGCACGCCCTGCACCCCGAGCACGCCGAGGCGGCTGCGCATCTCGGCTGCGGCGCGGGCGGTGAACGTGACCGCCAGCACATGCCGGCCGGCGATGTCGCCGGTCAGCGCCCGGTACGCGATCCGCGACGTCACCGCCCGGGTCTTGCCGGTGCCGGCGCCGGCCAGGACGCAGACCGGGCCGGCCGGGGCGGTCACCGCGGAGCGCTGCTCCGGATCCAGTCCGGCCAGCACCCGTTCCGCCGCTGAGTGAACGCCCACAGCAGGGAATCATCCCAGCATCGTGTGACGTTGCAGCGATTAGCCTGGCCTGATCGGACCGGGCGCGAGCCACCCCTTGGAGGACCAGACCATGCTGACGATGTATTCCACCCCGTGGTGCGGCTACTGCCACCGGCTGAAGTCGCAGCTCGACCGGGAGGGCATCGCGTACGAGGTGGTCGACATCGAGCAGGACCCGACGGCCGCGGACTTCGTGATGAGCGTCAACGGCGGCAACCAGACCGTCCCGACGCTGCGCTTCGCCGACGGCAGCGCCCTGACCAACCCCTCGATCACGCAGGTCAAGCAGCACCTGGCCGCGCTGCCCGGCTGATCCGCCCGCGACGCCACGAGCGGCCGTACCCGATCCGGGTACGGCCGCTCGCCGTCGTTCAGGACCCGCCGCGGCTGAGCACGCCGTCGTCGGCGGGTTTGCGGGGCGCCGGGATCCGGACCGGTCCGGCGATCGGCGTGGTCAGCCCGCGGCCCCGCCACAGGTAGAGGCCGGCCGCCGTGGTGACGGCCCCCACCAGGGCGAACAGCAGCCGGTAGTCGAACACGCCGACGAGCAGCGCGCCGGTGCCGATGGAGAGCGCCTGCGGCCCGCTGACCAGCGCCTCCGACGCGGCGGTCACCCGGCCGAGCAGCCGCGGCGGCGTCCGCCGCTGGATCAGCGTGTTCAACCCCACCATGGTCAGCGGCAGCGAGAGGCCGGCCAGCAGCAGCGCCACCACCCCGAGCCACAACCGGGGGTACGCCAGCGCCAGCGCGGCCGGCCCGAAGAACGTCACGCCCGCGGCGAGCGCGCCGACCTCGCCGAACCGGCGGACCACGGCGGCCGAGAACAGGCCGCCGACCAGCCCGCCGACGCCCTGCACCATGACCAGCACGCCGACGAACGCGGCGTCGCGGTGCAGGCCCAGATCGACGTACGCGAAGATCAGCGACTCGGTGAAGCCCATCACCAGCGAGCCGAGCCCGTACCCGAGCAGCGCCCGGCGCAGCGCCGGCTCCCCGGTCAGGTGGCGCAGCCCGGCGCCCAGCTCGGACGGCCCGCGGCTACCGGAGCGCGCCGGTGTGCCCTCCTCCACGCGCAGCCGCGCGACCACCGCCGCCGCGGTCAGGAAGCCGGTCATGGCCAGCAGGACCAGCAGCCAGCCGCCCACCGCGGCGTACACACCGGCCCCGGCCAGCGGCCCGATCAGCCGCAGGCCCTGCCGGACGGTCTGGAGCAGCCCGTTCGCGTCGGCCAGCAGCTCGGCCGGAACCAGATGCCGGATCAGTCCGTTGAGCACGGCGGTGAGGGTGATGTACGAGAGTCCGTAGAGCGCGGCGACCACGTAGATCACCCAGACGTCGGAGCGGTCCCTGACCGTGAGCAGCGGGCCGAGCAGCACTGCCGCGACCAGGTTGGCGGCGATGAAGAACTGTCGCCTGCGGTAGCGGTCGACCACCCAGCCGACCAGCGGGGCGAGCGCCATCGGCGCGATGACCGCGAAGATGGTCGCCCCGGCCATGCTGTCCGAACCGGTCAGATCCTTGACCCAGACGGCCAGGGCGAGCAGCAGGACCGACTCCGCAGCCATGCTCGCGACGAGCGCGGCGAACAGCAGGCGGAAGTCGGGGCGGCGCAGGACGGTGCGCATCGGTTCCCTCCGGCGGGGGTGCGCCACCAGGGGCGCGTCGGGGGCGGGCGCTGGTGAAGGCGCCCTCCACAGTCCTCTTTTTGTCTCGTGACACGCCCTTGCCGGAACCTCCGGCGCCGGTCGCGCCGTCCATACTGACCGTGGGGGGCGAATTTCATACAGTTACCGTCGCGTCAAGCGACGGTCGACGGGAAAGAGGACGCCGTGCCTCCTGCCGTACCAGGCCCGATTCTGCGCCGCCGTCGACTCGGCACCGAGCTGCGTCGGCTCCGCGAACAGGCCGGTCTGACCGGTGACCAGGTCATCGAGCGGATCGGCTGGGCCTCCGCATCCAAGTTGTCCCGTCTGGAGAACGGCCGCAGTCGTCCCGACCCGGACGACGTGGACGTGTTGCTGACGCTCTACGGCGCCGACGAGGAGCAGCGCGCGGAACTGACCGGGATCACCCACGAGGCCGGCGACATGCGCGGCTGGCTGCGCAACTTCCCGGTGATGACGCAGCAGCAGCGCGCCTTCGCCGAGCTGGAGGCCGGCTGCGCGGAGATCTCCGAGTACAACCCGGTGCTGGTGCCGGGGCTGTTGCAGACGCCCGGGTACGCCCGGCACCGGATCATGTCCGCCGCGCAGGTCGCCGCCGAGGCCGGCGACCCGGAGAGCGAGGATCCGGAGACCGAGGTACGCGCGCGGCAGGCCCGCCAGTCGCTGCTGACCCGCTCCCCCGAGGTGCCCCGCTACACGGCGGTGCTGGAGGAGGCCGCGCTCGGCCGGCGGGCCGGGCCGCCGGAGGTGCTGCACGAGCAGCTCGTCCACCTGTGCGAGATGGCGCTGCTGCCGAACGTGACGCTGCGTCTGCTGCTGCGGGACACGCGGGTCGGCGACTGGTACCTTCCGCCGACCGCGTTCTCGGTCTATCGGTTCGCCGATCCCCTCGATCCGGAGACACTCGCCATCGAAGGTGGGTTCACCGACGTCATGTCGACCGAGGTAAACACCCTAAATCGCTATAAAGTGGTGTTCGAGTGGCTATGCTCGTCGGCACTCTCCGCATCGGACACCCTCTCTTGGTTGATCGAGGCGACGGGACGGCTGACCGGCACGGCAGTCGAGTCCACGGTGGCGTACGGGCCGGCAACGGCGCCGACCCAGCGACGCCGGGACTCGGGGCGCCTCACCACGGAACGGTGATCCGGTACGGGCACCGTCCGCGCTCCGGCGTCGCTCGGTCCCATCGGAGCACCTCACCAGGAGCAAGCACCATGAACGAGATCCACACCAGCACGACCGCACTGTCGGGACGGCTCGCCGGCGCAGCCTGGCGCAAGAGCACCCGCAGCCAGACCTCCAACTGCGTGGAGGTCGCGCCGCTCGACGCCGGGCCGGCCACAGTGGCGCTGCGGGACAGCAAGGACCCGAGCGGACCGGTCCTGCTGTTCGACCGGGCCGGCTGGCTCGGCTTCCTCGCCGGCACGAAGAGCGGTCAGTTCGATCTGGACTGATCCGGCGAACCACGGGGGCCGTCGGCGCGAGCCGGCGGCCCCTCGCGCGTCCATCCCCGACAACGGTGCTGACCTGGGATCCCCCGATCGGTCGAGCTGGCGAGTTCCCCTTGCCGGGCGGACACATCGGCGTAACATGACGCGGGAGTGACGTGGAAGTTCCAGCGTGTAACCGCCGATTGTCCGGGGGACACCATGCGGTTCCTGATCGTCCGCACCGAGATCCGTTCCGTCGCCGACGCCGACATCGCCGCCGCCTGGGCGGGCGGGGGTCGCCTGCGGGACGAGACGAGCACGCCGGAACCCCGCCGCCAGGTCGTCCACGCCGAGGACCGGGACGCCGCACTCCTGCTCGCCCGCGCGCTGTCCGCGGTCGGCGCCGTGCGCGCGGGCCGGCACCGGGTCAAGGTGCTGCCGATCGAGGAACCCGCCCCCGGGCACCCGTACCGCTGGGACGGTGGATGACCGGACGCTGACGTCCGTCGTGGCCGGACCGGCCTCCCCCGCCGCTTTCCTGCCTCACCCGGCCCCGACGGCACGTGTTCCCGGCCCGCGACCGTCGCGGCAACGACGGTCCGGGTCGGGGCCGCGTCCTCCCGGCCTGTGTCCGCCCGGCCCGGGCCGGGCGGCTTCGCCAGCTCGGGGAGGTGGCTGCATTCCACCGCCCTCGACCACACCACTTCCCCGAACTGGCGCGACCCCAGCCGGAACCCGCCGACCCGACGGGGTCGGGCGGGTCAGCAGTGGCCGTCGAGCCAGCGGTGCACCAGGAACAACGCGATCGAGGACGGCGGCGGCAGGACCAGCCGGTCTCCCCCGCCCACCGGCACCGGCTCGTCCGCGAGCGCCGCGCCGATCTCCCGGCGGGTGAACCAGCGCGCGTGCGCGATCTCGGCCAGGTCGACCCGGATCGGCGCGTCCGCGTCGGCGCGGGCCAGGAAGCCGAGCATCAGCGAGCCGGGGAACGGCCAGGACTGGCTGCCCACGTACGCGATCTCCTCGACCGGGACGCCCACCTCCTCGCGGACCTCGCGCAGCACGGCGGCCTCGGCCGACTCGCCGGGCTCGACGTATCCGGCCAGGCAGGAGTAGCGGCGCTGTCCCGGGGTGCGCGGCCAGGCCGCGTTGTTGCCGAGCAGACAGCGGCCGTCCGGGCCGTCCACCCCGTCGTGCACCAGCACGATCATGGCCGGGTCGGTACGCGGCCAGACCCGGTCGCCGTCCGGATCGATCCGCGACCAGCCGGCCTCGTCGGCGCTCGTCGCCTTGCCGGTGGTCGACGAGTAGCCGTGCCGCAGGTGCCAGTTGAGCAGCGCCAGCGCGGTGGTGAACAGGCCCGCGTCCCGGTCGGTCATCAGGTGGCCGACCTCGCGCAGGTGGGCCGGACGGGTGTCCGGCAGTGCCGGCAGCGGCCCGTCCACCGCGAACACGGGTACGCCGTCCGGCTCGACGCCGAGGAACATCGGCACCGACCGGGGCACCTCGGGCAGCTCGCCGGGGCCGACCAGGACCAGCTCCGGCGGGGTGGACGCGCCCCGGACCAGCGCCCGCCCCTCGGCGGTGGAGTCCAGCACCAGCACCCGGGCCCGTTCCCACGCCTCGGTCAGCCAGCCCGGATCGGTACGCCGGTGCGCGGCCCGGTCGAGCGTCGACCGGGCCAGCGGCGGGGCGGATTCGCCGCTCATGCGGATTCCGTACGCACCGGTGTCAGCGCGGCGAGCGAGTCGGCCACCCGCTCGGCGTCGCCGAGCACGACGGTGACCGCGCGGGCCGGGGCCAGGTAGCGGGCGGCCACCTCGGCCACGTCGTCCACGGTCGCGGCGGCCAGCCGGGCGGCGTGCTCGGCGAGGAAGTCCAGCCGCAGCCCGTTGCCGGCGTACGCGCTGGTCAGCGACGCGAGACCGGCCTGGGTGGACATGCCGAGCTGGAGCGTGCCGAGCGCGTACTGGCGGGCCTGCTCCAGTTCGTCGGCCTTCGGCGGCACGGTCGCCAGGCGGCCCAGCTCGTAGTTCGTCTCCACCAGCGCCGCCGCGGTGACCTCGGTGGCCACCTCGGCGCCGGCGACGAGCAGCGAACCGGCCACCGAGTGCTCGACGAGCGAGTGCGGCCCGTACGTGTAGCCCTTGTCCTCGCGGATGTTCTCCACCCAGCGGGAGGAGAAGTAGCCGCCGAAGATCAGGTTGGCGAGCTGCAGCGCGGCGTGGTCCGGGTGGGTACGCGGCACCGCGGGGAGCGCGAGGCGTACCGAGGACTGCACCGAGCCGGGCCGGTCGACCAGCAGCAGCGGACCGGGTTCCAGCGGCGGCGCGGGGGGCAGCTCGGCGACGTGGCCGTCACCGCGCCACCCGGCCAGCGCCTGCTCGGCCGCGTCCAGCGCCCGCTCCGGCGCCACGTCGCCGACGAGCACCAGCACCGCGCCGGCCGGGTGCACCCGCTCGGCGTGCAGCCGGCGCAACGCGGCCGGGCGGACCGCCCGGACCTGGTCCGGGTCGGGCGTCTGCACCGCGTACGGGTGCCGGCCGTACACCCGCTTAAGCAGCGCGGTGCGGGCCAGGTGCGACGGCTGGCTCTGGGCGACCTGGATGCGGTCGACCAGGCGGTCCCGCTCGGTCTCCACCCAGTCGGCCGGGTAGGTGGCCCCGGTGAGCACCTCGGCGAGCAGCTCCAGCATCCGGTCCAGGCCGGTGACCAGGCCCGCGCCGGAGAGCATCAGCCGGTCCGGGTCGAGACCGGCGGTCAGTCCGCCGCCGACCTTCTGCAACTCGGCCGCCAGCTCGGTGGCGCTGTGCGCCTCGGTGCCGGAGAGCATGGTCTGCGCCAGCATCCCGCCGCGGGCCAGGTGGGTGCGCCCGAACGGCATCCACAGTCGCAGCTCGACGAGCGGTACGGAGGAGCGGCGTACCGCGATCACGGTGAGGCCGTTGCCGAGCGTGCGCTCGGCCTGCTTGGGCACCTTGAGACGGCGGTTCGGGCGCAGCGCCGGCAGCGGCCGGACGGTGGTGGCAGCGGTGGTGGCGGTGGCAGTCATCGGGCTCCTCCGGCGACGACCTCGACTGATGCGCGGCGCTCGGGCCGCAGGGTGGCGGCGGCGGCGCGGACCTGCTCCTCGGTGACCTCGCCGACGAGCCGGGGCAGGTCGTTGAGCAGGCCGGGTTCACCCCGCTGCTGTTCCAGCACCGCCATCCGCAAGGCGCGGCCGAGCACCGCGTCCGTGTCGCGCAGCAGGTGGGTGGCCATCCGGGCCTGGGTACGCGCCAGCTCACCCTCGGTCAGCCCGTCGGTCGCCAGCCGGTCCAGTTCCTCGTCGATGGTGCGCAGCACCTTGTCCACGTCGCCGCCGGGCGGCAGGTGCGCCTGGAGCAGCAGCGCGGTGGGGTCGCGGACGTCGAACGGGTCGCCCATGAAGCCGAGGTACCCGCCGAGGCTGGTGACCGACCGGTCGCGCTGCACCAGCCGCTCGACCAGCCGGGAGGCGTCACCGTCGGTGAGCACCTCGGCCAGCACCACGTACGGCAGGTAACCGGCGAAGTCGCTGACCGGGTCGGGCACCCGCCAGGCGCCGGCCACCGCCGGGAGCGGGGCCAGCGCGTCGGTGTACGTGTTGCGCCGCTCGGCGGTCAGGTCGGGCTCGGCGAAGTCGGGCCGCTGCGGGGCGGGCCGGGCCGGCACGTCCCCGAAGTGCCGCTCGATGAGCGTGGTCGCCTCGGCCACGTCGATGTCGCCGCTGACCGCGAGCACCGCGTTGCCGCTGGCGTAGTAGCGGCGGAAGAAGTCGGCGGCGTCGGCCACGGTGGCCGACTCCAGGTCGACGAAGGAGCCGTAGCCGTCGTGCGCGTTGGGGAAGGTGTCGAACATCACCGGGGGCAGCGTCAGCCAGGGGAACCCACCGTACGGCCGGTTCAGCACGTTGACCCGGATCTCCTCCTTGACCACGTCGACCTGGTTGCGCAGGTTCTCCTCGGTCAGCCGGGGGCCGCGCATCCGGTCGGCCTCCAGGAACAGCGCGCGTTCCAGCGCGTTGGCGGGGAGCGTCTCGAAGTAGTCGGTGTAGTCCAGGTGGGTGGAGCCGTTGAACGTCCCGCCCGCGCCCTGGACGTGCCGGAAGTGGGCCAGCTTCTCCAGGTTCTCCGAGCCCTGGAACATCAGGTGCTCGAAGAGGTGGGCGAACCCGGTGCGTCCCTCGGGCTCGGAGCGGATGCCGACGTCGTAGACCACAGCCACCCCGATGACCGGGGCGCTGCGGTCCGGCGTGAGCACCACACGCAGGCCGTTGTCGAGGGTGAACCGTTCGACCGGGTACTTCGTCGCTGGGATCTTCGCTCTCCGCGTCGGCACGAGATCGACATTAGCGCCTCGGTACCGGCTCTACCGCCGGTGTGCCGCGGCCCACCGGACGGCGGTCCCGGCGGCTGGCCGACCGGCCACGCCTTCTCCACCGAACAGGTGGGAATTATCGGGAAATCCCAGGTCGCGGGGCGCGGCCCCTGAGACGGGGCTTGACGCCGCCAGGCCGCTGGCCCACTCTTCCTACCAACTAAATAGGAATACTGCGGATTGGACATTCGATGAGAGGGCTTCCCCTGCGCCGCCTGGCCATCCTCGCGGCCCTGGCCGCTGTCGGCGCGGCCACGCTCGGCACCACCGCCGCCTGCGGCGACGACAGCGACGCCGGCGCCGCGTCCGGCCCGGTGACGCTGCGCCTGGGCTACTTCCCCAACATCACGCACGCCCCGGCCGTGGTCGGCGTGGAGAAGGGGATCTTCAAGGAGAAGCTCGGCAGCGACGTCGAGCTGGACACCAAGACGTTCAACGCCGGCCCGGCCGCCATCGAGGCCGTCTTCTCCGGCGCGCTCGACGCCACGTACATCGGCCCGAACCCGACCGTGAACGCCTTCTCCAAGTCCAAGGGCGAGGCGGTCCGGGTCGTCTCCGGCGCCGCGTCCGGCGGCGTCGCGCTCGTGGTCAAGCCCGGCATCACCTCGGTGGAGCAACTGCGCGGCAAGAAGATCGCCACTCCGCAGCTCGGCAACACCCAGGACGTGGCGCTGCGCTTCTGGCTCAAGGAGAAGGGCCTGGAGACCACCAAGGAGGGCGGCGGCGACGTCAAGATCGTGCCGCAGGAGAACGCGCAGACGATCGAGACGTTCGGCAGCGGCGCGATCGACGGCGCCTGGGTGCCCGAGCCCTTCGTCTCCCGGCTGATCAACGCCGGCGGCAAGGTGCTCGTCGACGAGCGCGACCTCTGGCCGGACAAGAAGTTCGTCATCACCAACCTGCTGGTCAGCACCAAGTTCCTCAAGGCGCACCCGGACGTGGTGAAGAAGCTGGTCGAGGGCCAGGTCGCGGCGAACGAGTTCGTCAACACCAAGCCGGACGAGGCGCAGCAGGCCATCTCCGACCACATCGGCAAGATCACCGGCAAGCCGCTGGACCTCAAGCTGATCAAGCAGGCCTGGCCGACGCTGGAGTTCACCAACGACCCGATCCCGTCGTCGCTGAAGACCGGCCTGGACCACGCGGTCGCGGTCGGGCTCACCCAGCCGGTCGACCTGAACGGCCTCTACGACCTGAAGTACCTCAACGAGGTGCTCAAGGCGCAGGGCAAGGCCGAGGTCAGCCAGCCGTGACGTCGACCAGCACGACCCCGCGCAGCGCGACCGGCTCGGTCGCGCTGCGCGGCGTGACCAAGGTGTACGGCCAGGGCGAGCAGGCGGTCCTGGCGCTGGACGGGCTGTCGCTGGACGTCGCTCCGGGCGAGTTCGTCTGCATGGTCGGTGCGTCCGGCTGCGGCAAGAGCACGCTGCTCAACCTGGTCGCCGGGCTCGACCGGGCCAGCGGCGGCGCGATCGAGCTGGGCGAGGGCGTCAACCCGGGACTCATGTTCCAGGAGCCGGCGCTGTTCCCGTGGCTGACCGTCGAGGGCAACGTCGAGGTGCCGCTGAAGCTGCGCGGGCTGCCCCGCGACCAGCGCAAGGAGCGGGTGGCCGAACTGCTGCGCACGGTCCACCTGTCCGAGTTCGGCCGCAAGCGGCCGCACCAGCTCTCCGGCGGCATGCGGCAGCGGGTCGCGCTGGCCCGCACGCTCGCGCTGGAGACGCCGGTGCTGCTGATGGACGAGCCGTTCGGCGCGCTGGACGCGATGACCCGCGACATCCTGCACGACGAGCTGGAGCGGATCTGGTCCGAGCGCAAGCTCACCGTCCTGTTCGTCACGCACAACGTCCGCGAGGCGGCCCGGCTCGCCGACCGCATCGTGCTGCTCTCCAGCCGGCCCGGCCGGATCATCTACTCCACCGAGGTCGCCGTGCCGCGCCCCCGGCGGATCGACTCGCCGGAGGTCTCGGCCATCGCCGCCGAGGTCACCGACCGGCTGCGCAAGGAGGTGGGCCGGCATGGCCAGTGACACCCTGTCCGCGTCGGCACGGGCCGACGCGGAGATCTCCGGCCTCGACGCGCTGGAGATCGCCGGCCGGGAGAAGGGCCCGTCCCGGGTACGCCGCCTGTGGTCGGCCACCTGGCCCAAGTTCGCCGCGCTCGCGCTCGCCGTGGCGATCTGGCAGGCGGTGGTCTGGTCCGGGTGGAAGGAGCCGTGGGCGCTGCCCGGCCCGGCAGTGGTCTTCGGTGACCTCGGGGAGTACCTGCTCAGCTCGGCGCTCTGGGAGGGCCTGGCCACCACCGCCCGGCGGGCGGCTGTCGGCTTCGCCGCGGCCGTCGCCGTCGGCCTGCTGCTCGGCCTGGGCGTCGCCCGGGTCAAGGTGCTCCGGGCCGCGCTCGGCTCGATGATCACCGCGTTGCAGACCATGCCGTCGATCGCCTGGTTCCCGCTGGCCATCCTGCTGTTCCAGCTCAGCGAGCAGGCGATCTTCTTCGTGGTGGTGCTCGGCGCCGCGCCGTCGGTCGCCAACGGCGTCATCCACGGCGTCGACTACGTGCCGCCGCTGCTGGTCCGCGCCGGCCGCAACCTCGGCGCGCGCGGGCTCAACCTCTACCGGTACGTGATCGCACCGGCCGCGCTGCCCGCCATCGTGGCCGGGCTCAAGCAGGGCTGGGCGTTCGCCTGGCGCAGCCTGATGGCCGGTGAGCTGCTGGTGGTCATCGCCACCCGCACCTCGATCGGCGCTCAGCTCACCTACGCGCGCGAGCTGAGCGAGGCGCCACGCCTGATGGCCATCATGATCGTCATCCTGGTGGTGGGCCTGCTCGTGGACACCGCGTTCGGGGCCGCCGACAAGGCGATCCGCCGCCGCTGGGGCGTGCTGGACCAGGCCGGCAACTGACGTCGTGTACATCTCCGCGCGCGCCGACTACGCGCTCCGGGCCATGCTCGCCGTCGCCGACGTCGCCGGGACCACCGGCGACCCGGCGGCCGGCGGCGGCGAGCTGGTCAAGGCGGCGAGCCTGGCCGAGAGCCAGGACATCCCGCTCAGCTTCCTCCAGGGGATCCTGCTCGACCTGCGGCGGGCCGGACTGCTGCACAGCCATCGCGGCACCGAGGGCGGGTACGCGCTGACCCGCCCGCCGGACGAGATCAGTGTGGGCGACGTGCTGCGCGCGGTGGGTGGCGCGATCACGAGCGTGCGGGGCATTCCCGCCGACCGGGCCGGCTACCACGGCGTGGCCACCGGCCTGCGGGACGTGTGGCTGGCGGTGGACGGCGCGATCGCCCTGGTGGTGGATCGGACCACGCTCGCCGACCTGCTGAGCGACCGGGCCACGGCACCCTGACGCGCGTCCGGTCACGGCGCCGGCGGCCGTACCTGCCCGTCGCGGACCATGCGGATCTCGCGTACGCCGTCGTGGACCTGGGTCGTCCCGTCGGCCACGAAGCCGTGCCTCCGGTAGAACGCCTGGGCACGGGGGTTGGGGTCGGCGACCCACAGCGCCACCGACTCCGCCGGGTCGAGGACGGCCCGCAACAACGCCGGCCCGGCGCCGGTGCCGTGGTCGGCCGCGTGCACATAGAGGACGTACAGCTGCCTCGCCCACGCCGCCTCGGCGTCGAGCGGCGGGCCCGACATCGCGACCCCGATCAGCTCGCCCCGCCGCTCGGCCACCGCCGCCCGGTTCGCGCGGTAGCGCTCGTCGGTCAACGCGGCGGTCCAGAACCGCTCCCGGAAGGCCGGGAGACCGGGATCGTCCAGCACCGCGTCCGGCATGAGCCCGCGGTAGGTCTCCTGCCAGCACCGGACATGCACGCGTGCCATCCGGGCGACGTCCTCGACCCGGGCCTCGCGAACGGTCACCGACGAGTCCACCGCCGCATCGTAGGCAGCCGGCCGGCTCCGGCATCGCCCCCTTGCGGGGCGGCTACGGGACGTGCGGGGCGCTCATCCCGGGGGTGAAGCTGCGGGCGGCACCACGGTCCTGCGGGCCGTCGTCGGACGGTTGCCACGGCCCGAACGCGGCCACCGCGGCGAGCGCCAGTCCGGCGCCCGCCACCGCGAGCACCAGCAGCACTTCCCGTGCTCCGCCTGAGCCGGCGTCCCCCGCCATGAACCGCTCCCTCCGCGTCCGGCCGACCCCCCGACCGGTCCCCCGACCGACAGCATCGCCGTCGGGTTCCGGTCGGACAGTCGGGCAGCCGACCGAACGTCGGCTGATTCCCGACTCAGGTCGGTCGGACGCGGGCTGCGGTCAGCGGCGGCGCGGGCGCCGGCGAGGACGGGTCGCCGGGGCGGGGTGCGCGGCGGCGGGCGCGGTGATGGTCACCGGGACGCCGGACGGCTCCCGGGCGCCGGTGAGCCGAGTCAGCTCGCCGTCGCCGGGGCGTACCCGCGTGGTCTTGGGGTTGATGCCCGCGGTGCTCATCAGCCGGGCGACGTCGCGGCGCTGGTCCGGCAGGACGAGCGTGACCACGGTGCCCGACTCCCCGGCCCGCGCGGTCCGGCCACCCCGGTGCAGGTAGTCCTTGGCCTCGGTGGGCGGGTCGGCGTTGACGACCAGGTCCAGCCCGTCGACGTGGATGCCCCGGGCCGCCACGTCGGTCGCCACCAGCGCGGTGACCTGGCCGGTGCGGAACTGCTCCAGGATGCGGGTGCGCTGCGGCTGCGACTTGCCGCCGTGCAGCGCCGCCGCGCGTACGCCCTTGGAGAGCAGCTGGCGGGCCACCCGGTCGGCGCGGTGCTTGGTGGCGATGAAGACGATGGTGCGGCCCTCGCGGGCGGCGATGTGCGCCAGCGCGGCCGGCTTGTCCTCCGCCTCCAGGTGCAGCACGTGGTGCGTCATCGCGGTGACGGTGGCGGTGCCCGGGTCGACGGAGTGCGTCACCGGGTCGGTCAGGAACCGGCGGACCAGCCGGTCCACGCCCCGGTCCAGGGTGGCCGAGAACAGCATCCGCTGACCGCCCGGTGCGACCTGCTCCAGCAGCTTCGTCACCTGCGGCAGGAAGCCCATGTCGGCCATCTGGTCGGCCTCGTCCAGCACGGTGATGGCCACCTGGTCGAGCCGGGCGTCCCCCCTGTCGATCAGGTCGTGCAGCCGGCCCGGCGTGGCCACCAGCACCTCGGCGCCGGCACGCAGCGCGGCCGCCTGGCGGCCCAGCGAGAGCCCGCCGACCACCGTGGCGCAGCGCAGGCCGAGCGTGGCGGCGTACGGGGCGAGCGCGTCGGTCACCTGCGCGGCCAGCTCACGGGTCGGTACGAGCACCAGCGCGAGCGGGCGGCCCGGGCGGGCCCGGCGTCCGGCCGTACGGTGCAGCAGCGGCAGCCCGAACGCGAGCGTCTTGCCGGAGCCGGTACGGCCCCGGCCGAGCACGTCCCGGCCGGCCAGCGAGTCCGGGATGGTGGCCGCCTGGATCGGGAACGGCGCGGAGATGCCCTGCGCGGCCAGCTCGGAGACGAGCGCCGGAGCCAGGCCGGTGGCGGCGAACGTGGGCAGGGTCGTGGTCATGCGGAAAGCCTTCCTCGAGGCGGCACGTGTCGAGGAAGGGCGCCGAGAAGCGGCGCGTCACCGGCGTCACCGGTGGTCACAAGCACGAACCGAAGGGACGGGCCGGCCCGGCAGAGGCGGGCCGGCCCGTGCACCACGCCCGAGAGGGCGCGGTGGTGGTGCCGGTTGATCCGAAGATCAGAGCGGGCGGATGTTCTCCGCCTGCGGGCCCTTCTGGCCCTGGGTCACCTCGAACTCGACCCGCTGGTTCTCGTCCAGGCTCCGGTAGCCGGAGGTCTGGATCGCCGAGAAGTGGGCGAAGACGTCGGCGCCGCCGTCGTCCGGGGTGATGAAGCCGAAGCCCTTGTCAGCGTTGAACCACTTGACGGTGCCAATTGCCATGTGTTTCGTCTCCTTGACGGAACGGTCGGCCCGCACGTGTTGCGGGCCGGAGAGGAGCACCCCGCGCGTGGAATACGCGGCGTGCCTGTCGCTGCTGGTCGCCCCGCCCGGAGAACTCCGGACACAACAAAGAGCGCCTGGGGCCACAATCCGCCAGGCGCACACAGAGTCTCTGGAAACCAAAACTGCAACCCAGTCAACGTATCACGGATTCGTGCGCTCCGGGAGATCCCCCGGGATTTCCGGCACGGCGGCCACCAACGCGGTCAGCCCCTCCGCGTCGAGCAGGTCGGCCGGGCGGACCGTTGCGGAGTCCCGCACGTAGTGGAACGCGGCGCCGACCCGGTCCACCGGCACCCCGGCCAGCTCCGCCCAGGCCAGCCGGTAGACCGCCAGCTGCACCGCCGCCGCGTCGGCCTCCCGGCCGGCCGGCTGCCGCCCGGTCTTCCAGTCGACCACGTCGTAGCGCCCGCCCGGGCGGGCGAACACGGCGTCCATCCGCCCCCTGACCACCACCCCGGCGATGACGGTGGCGAACGGCACCTCCACCTCCACCGGCACCCGGTCGGCCCACTCGCCGGCCAGGAAGCGCTCCTGCAACTCGACGAGCGCCTCGTCCGGGGCCGCGTCCTCGTCCGCCGCGCCGGGCAGCTCGTCCACGTCCAGCAGCCGGTCGGCGCCGAAGCGCTGCTCCAGCCAGGCGTGGAACGCGGTGCCGCGCCGGGCGTACGGGTTCGGCTCGGTCGGCATCGGGCGGCGCAGCGTCCGGGCCAGCGCCTCCGGGTCGCGGCGCAACGCCACGAGCTGGGTCACCGAGAGCTGGCCGGGCAGCTCGACCTCGACCGCCTCGGCCTGCCGGGCCAGCTCCGCCCGCTCGGCGAGCAGGAGATCGGCCTCGCGCCGCCAGCGGGCCACCTCGGCGTCCTCCGCCGCTGCGGTGGTGGCGAGCACTGCCGCCTCGCGGCGGGCCGCCTCCGGGTCGGCCAGGTACCGGCGGACCAGCGCCGCCGCCTCGGTCAACGCGGGCCGGCGGGTGCCGAGCGGGTCGGCCGGCCACTCGGCCCGCAGCACCGTCTCGGTGGTCGGGTTCACCGCGTCCCCGGCCGGCTCGGGCGTCCAGGCGTCCACCACGTGCCCGTCCGCACCCGCCAGGCAGGCGTCGTGCACCTCCCGCAGGAACACCGACGGGCCGCGGAACCGTTTGGTCCCCTCGCCCCACCAGTAGCCGGAGCAGAGCAGCAGCCGGCGGGGGCGGGTCACCGCCACGTACGCCAGCCGGCGCTCCTCCCGCTCGTCGTGCGCCCGCCAGGCGTCGGTGAAGTCGGAGAGCGCCCGCGCCACCCCGCGCTGGTCCTCCGCCTCCGGCAGAGCCAGCTCGGGCAGCCCGTCCGCGTCGCCGCGCAACGGGAACGGCAGCACACCCAGCCCGCCCAGCCATTGGTCGGAGTTGCGGACCGGCCCCGGCCAGACGCCCCGGGTCATCCCGGCCACCGCCACCACGTCCCACTCCAGGCCCTTCGCGGCGTGCGCGGTGAGCACCTGCACCGCACCGGCCACCACCTCGACCTCGCCGGGCGCCAGCCCGCGCTCCTCGTCCTCCGCGGCGGCCAGGTAGGCGAGGAAACCGGCGAGCGTCGCGCCGGGCGTCTCGCCGCTGAACCGGGCCGCCACGTCGCCGAGCGCGTCCAGGTGGGCGCGGGCCAGCCCGGCGTCGCCCGCGCCGTCCCGGCCGGCCCGGACCGCCACCTCGACGTCGAGCCCGATGGTCCGCTCGATGTCCGCGATCAGCTCCGGCAGCGACTGGTCCAGCCGGTAGCGCAGCAGCGCCAGCTCCATCCCGTACGAGCGCAGCCGCGCGTAGCCCTCGGCCGAGTACGCCTGCGCCGGCCCCGGATCGGCCAGCGCCTCGACGAGCGTCGCCTCGTCCAGCGCGTCCACGGTGATCTCCGGGCCCTCGTCGCCGGTCAGCTCCCGGCGGCTGCGGGCGATCGCGCGGGCGCGGCGGTGCAGGGCGACCAGGTCACGCGGGCCGATCCGCCAGCGCGCGCCGGTGAGCAGCCGCAGCAGCGCCGCCCCGTCGGTCGGGTCGGCGAGCACGCGCAGCGTGCACACCACGTCCCGTACCTCCGGGGTGTCCAGCAGCCCGCCCAGGCCGACCACGTCGACCGGCAGCCCGCGGGCGCGCATCGCCGCCTCGATCGCCGGGATCTGGCTGCGCAGCCGCACCAGCACCGCCGTGGTCGGGCGGCGGTCGGCCGGGATGTGCTCGGGCAGCGCGCCGGGCATCCCGGCCGCGCCCCGCCAGGCCGCCAGCACGCTGTCCGCGATCCAGTCGGCCTCGTCGGCGTACGTCTCCAGCAGCGCGCAGTGCACGGTGCCGCCCGCCTGCCCGCCCGGCGTGCGGTGCGGGATCGGGTCGCGGACGCTGAGCGCGGCGTGCAGTTCCGGCACCCGCGCGCCGGCCGCCCGCAGCGGCACCGAGAGCGTGTTGGCGACGCCGAGGATCTCCGGCCGGTTGCGCCAGCTCGTGGTCAGGCTGAGCACGTCGGCGGGGCTGCCGTCGGTGCGGGCGAACTCGGCCGGGAACCGGTCGAGCGTGCCGGCGCTGGCCCCGCGCCAGCCGTAGATGGACTGGCACGGGTCGCCCACCGCGGTGACCGGGTGGCCGCCGCCGAACAGCGCGTTGAGCAGCACCACCTGGGCGTGGCTGGTGTCCTGGTACTCGTCGAGCAGCACCACCCGGAACCGGTCCCGCTCGATCACGCCCACGCCGGGGTGGTCGCGGGCCACCCGGGCCGCGCGGGCGAGCTGGTCGGCGAAGTCCATCGCCTCGAAGTCGTCCTTGCGCCGGGCGTACGCGCGCACCAGCGGCAGCAGCTTCAGCCGGGTCCGCTGGAGCTGGAGCGCCTTGCGCACGTCGGCGTAGACCCGGCCGGGCCGGGACTGCACGTCGGCGAAGAACCGGCCGGTCCAGGCGGCCAGCTCGTCCGGGTCGACCAGGTGCTCGTCCAGCTCACCGGCGAGCGCCAGCACGGCGTCGGTGATGGTCGACGGCATCCGGTCCACCTCGGACATGTCGCCGTCGTAGTTGCGCACCAGCAGGTCGACCAGCTGCCAGCGGGACGCCTCGGTGAGCAGCCGGGTGGTCGGCTCGTACCCGGCGCGCAAGCCGTGCTCGGTGACGATCCGCCCGGCGTACGAGTGGTACGTGGACACGGTCGGCTCGCCCGCCAGCGGGTCGTCGTGCGGATCCCGCCCCTGCCGGCCGAGCCGCCGGATGAGCTGGTCGAGGCGGGTCCGGACCCGGTGCGCCAGCTCGCCTGCCGCCTTACGGGTGAAGGTGAGGCCGAGGATGTGCTCGGGGCGTACGTAGGAGTTGGCGACCAGCCACATCACCCGCGCGGCCATCGTCTCGGTCTTGCCCGAGCCGGCGCCCGCGACCACCAGCAGCGGTTCCACCGGCGCGGCGATGATCGCGGCCTGCTCCCGGGTGGGCGCGGGCAGCCGCAGCAGCCGGGCCAGCTCGACCGGCGTGTAGCGGGGCCCGGCGTCGGCGGTACGCGGCGCGGGTGTGGCGGAGGCGCCGAACAGCGCCGGCTGAACGCTCACGGCTCGGTCCTTGTTCGCGACTGCGGGGCTCGCAACACCGGCTCACTCCTCGCGCTCACGAGCCCTCCGGGGGCGGCTCGACGACCTGGCGGCCCTGGCCGGACACCGGGCAGCTGGTGCGTACCGGGCAGACCCGGCACTTGGAGTTCGCCACGGCGGCGAACGTGGACGCGGCCATCGTGTCCGCGGTACGGCGCACCAGCGCGGTGGCCCACCCGGCCTCCGGGCCCTCCCCGGCCGCGGCCTGGGTCTGCTCCTTGGCGTCCCGCGCGCCGGTGCCGAGCTGCACCAGCGCGGCCCCGCCCGGTTCCTCGCCGAACTCGGCGAACCCGCCCGCCTCCACCGCCGCCTGGTACGCCCCGAGCTGCGGATGCTCGGCCACCTCCCGCTCGGTGACCGCCGTCGACTTGCCGGTCTTCAGGTCGATCACGACGAGCCGCCCCTCGTCGTCGACCTCCAGCCGGTCGACCCGGCCGGTCAGCTGGATCGGGCGGGACGGGTCGTCGAGGCGGACCGCGAACTCGTGCTCGATCGCGAGCAGCCGGCGGGGGTTGCCGGCCAGCCAGCGCAGCAGCTTGTCCACCATCGCCTCGGCGCGCTGCCGCTCCGGGCCGGCCATCCACCGCGCGGCCAGCTCGATCGCGTCGAACCGGGCCGCCACGTACTCCAGCAACGCCTCCCGGTCGACGCTGGCGTCCTCGGCCAGCATCGCCGCGGCGTGCACCAGGTTGCCGACGCCCTGCGCGGCGCTCGCCGGCCCGCTGCCGCCGTGCCGTTCGAGCAGCCAGCGCAGGCTGCACCGCAACGCGCTCTCCATGGCCGACGGGGTGACCCGCACCGGCTCGCCCTCGTCGACCAGCGGCCGGTCGTCGGAGAGGCCGCGCAACCCCCACCAGTCGTCCGGGTGCGCGCCGGGCACCCCGGCGGCAGCCAGCCGCGCCAGCTCACCCGCCGCCGCGTGCCGCCGGGTGATCGGCGTCGCCGGGTCGGTCACGGCGGTACGCAGCTCCGCCACCAGCGCGGACAGGGTGAGCCCGCGCGGCGGCAGGGTGACCGGGAGCGCGGCGGGCGGCCCGTCCTGCGGATGCTCGTCCCCGTGCGGCACCGGCCCGTCCGCGGCTCGCCCGCGCGTGACCTGGCCCGCCGGACCGTTCCCGGCCGGGCCGGGGCCGGTCGGGGCCGGGCCGTCCGGCGCGGCGTGCTCCGGGCCGGGTGGGTTCGGACCGTTCGCGCCGTTCCCAGCCCGGTCAGCCGGGCCGGTCGGGCTGTTTCCGTTCGGAGCCGGACCGTTCGGGTTCGGGCCGGTCGGAGCCGGGCCGGTTCCGCCGGTGGCGGGATGGTCGGCGGCGGCCAGCTCGTGCAGGAAGCGGCTCGGCTGCTCCTCGTGGTCGTCCCCGCCGACCGCCGCGGACGCGACAGCGGTGACCAGCAGCCGCCGCCGGGCCCGGCTGATCGCCACGTGGAACAGCCGCCGCTCCTCGTCCAGCAGCGCCGACGTCTGCCCGACCAGGCTGGCCCGCAGCCCGGCGCCGTCGGCGCGACCGGCGAGCACGTCGACGAGCCGCTCCGAGCCGAGCAGGCTGCCGCGCAGGCGCAGGTCCGGCCAGACGCCCTCCTGCACCCCGGCCACCGCGACCAGATCCCACTCCAGACCCTTGGCGGCGTGCGCGGTGAGCAGGCGTACCGCGTCACCCCGGTCGGCGGCGGCGGCGAGCGTGTCGGCGGGCAGCTCCTGCCCGAGGACGTGGTCGAGGAACACCTCGGTACGCGCGCCGGGCAGCCGGTCGGTGAATCGGGCCGCCGCGTCGAAGAGGACGAGTACGGCGTCCAGGTCACGGTCGGCGGCCTCGGCCCGCCAGCGCTGGGCGGTCTCGTGCTCGCCGGTGGCCGCGCGTCCCCTGGTGATCGCACCGGCCCAGCGTTCGGCCAGCCCGCTCTCCCGCCACACCGCCCAGAGCACGTCCTCGGCCGTGGCGCCGGGCCGGCCGGCCGTCTCCCGGGCGGTCGCGAGCAGGTGCGCCACGGCCTGCGCGGGAGCGGCCCAGCGACGCTCGATGGTGGCCAGTTCCGCCGGGTCGCGCAGCGCCTCCACCAGCAGCTCGCCGGAGGGACGGCGGTCGCCGCCGGCCAGCGCGAGCGCCCGCAGCCCCTGGCGCAGTCGTCGTTCGGCCAGCGGGTCGGCGCCGCCCAGCGGCGAGTGCAGCAACGCGACCGCCGACTCCTCGTCCAGCCGGTCGGGTTCGAGCGCGCAGCGCAGCAGGAGCAGCAGCGGTGCGACCGCCGGCTGGAGGTGCAGCGGCAGGTCCTCGCCGTGCACGACGGTCGGCACACCGGCCGTGTGGAGCGCGCGCCGCAGCGACGGCAGTTGCCGGCCGGTGGAGCGGACCAGCACCGCCATCCGGGACCAGGGCACGCCGTCGAGCAGGTGCGCCTCGCGCAGCGCGTGGGCCAGCCACGCCGACTCGCTGGTGGCGGACCGGAACGTCCGTACCTCCACCGATCCGGCGGGCGCGCCGGGAAGCGGGCGCAGCCGCCGGTGCGCCGCCGGGCCGCGCAGCCGACGGGCCAGCCGGGCGGTGGCCGCGAGCAGTTCCGGCCCGGCCCGGTACGAGGTGGTCAGCGTGACCTGCGCGGCCGGCGCACCGGAGGCGGTGCGGAAGCGGTGCGGGAACGTCGTGACGCCCGCCGGGTCGGCGCCGCGGAACGCGTACGTGGACGAGTCCGGGTCGGCGAACGCGACCAGGGACCGCCCGCCACCGGCCACCACGGCGAGCAGGTCGAGCTGGGCCGGGTCGGTGTCGGCCAGCTCGTCGACGTACACGTGGGCCAGCCGACGGCGCTCGGCGGCGAGCAGCTCGGGATCGTCGAGCAGCATGCCGGTGGCGGCGCGCACCAGCTCCGCCGGGTCGTACGCGACCGAACCCCGGTTGCTCACGTCGCGCAGGGCGAGCACGGCGACGTACTCCCGCAGGAAGCGCGCGGCGGCCGGCCAGTCGGCGCGGCCCAGCTTCTCGCCCAGCCGGGCCAGTTCGACCGGGCCGACGCCGCGCTCCGCGGCACGCATCAGCAGGTCGCGGAGCTGCTGGGCGAACGCCCGGGTACGCAGCGCCGGTCGCAGGTCCTCCGGCCAGCCGACCGGGTCGTCGCCGGGTTCCTCCCCCACCACGTCGAGCAGCTCGCGGATGATCAGATCCTGCTCCGGGCCGGTGAGCAGCCGGGGCGAGGGCTCGCCGCGTTCGGCCGCCGCGCGGCGCAGCAGACCGAAGGCGTACGCCGGGAACGTGCGCACCAGCGGCTCGCGCACCACCCGGTGTCCGTCGCCGGCGATCCGCGCCTCGATCCGGTGGCGCAGCTCGGTGGCGCCGCGCCGGCCGAAGGTGAGCACGAGGATCCGCTCCGGGTCGACACCCTCGGCCACGCGGGCCGCGACCGCCTCGACGAGCGTCGTCGTCTTGCCGGTGCCGGGACCGCCCACGACGAGCATCGGCCCGTCGGTGTGCGCGACCACCTCGGCCTGTACCGGATCGGCCCAGCGCCCGGTGTCCGTGCCCCGCCCGGCCGCGCTCGGCGACGAGGCGCTGCCGGGCGCGCCGGTCGCCGTCTGCGGCAGGGCGTTCCCGGGTGACGTGGCGGTCTGCGGGTGCGCGGCATCGCCCGCTGACCCCCCGGATCGCGGCTCCGCCTCGGCCGGCCCGCCGGGCCGACCGAGGCGGAGCCGCGATCCGGGGGGTCAGCG
>NZ_RCVK01000209.1:0-35296 GCF_003667485.1 Micromonospora sp. BL1 | reverse complement strand
CGGCGCCGTACGACCCGTCGGGGGCGCGGCCGACGGCGGTGGCGCGGCCGGTCCACCCGGTGCCCGCGCCACGGCGGGGCAGCGGGTCGGGCGGCGGCGCCGGTTGCTCCTCGACGTGCCGGTCGGCGTCGGCGTGCTCCGCGCCGCGACCGCCGAGCCGGGCCCGGTCGAGCAGCGCCCGCCACCGCGGTGCCGGCTCGCCCTGCCGACCCCAGCCGGTCTCGCTGCCGTCCAAGGATTCGCCCTCCCCCAGCCCATCGATCTCCGCCTGACAGGCTACGAACGAAACCCTATTCGGACCACTCCCCGCGCCGCACATCGCCCGGTGGCCCGCCGCACCATGGGATCGGCCCGGTCGCCGCGTGCCCCGGTGTCTCAGGAGGTGGGAGCGGGATTGGGTGTCCCGGAGCCGGCGACGGACGCGGGGGCGGTGGGTGAAGGTTCGCTCACCGTCCGTGCGGCTTCCGACGAATCGCCCATTCCGCCTGCCCCGGCCGGCCCGGTGTCGGCCGGCGGCCGGACCACGTCACGCTGCTCGGGCAGCGGCGGGGTGAACACGGTCCGGTCCGGACGGGTCACCTCCGGCGCCGGGTCCACCACCCGCACGCCCGGACGACCGACGAGCGCGCGCAGGGCGTCCGGCGCGGCACTGACCACCGCGGCGTAGACGCAGGCGCAGCCCGTCCGGTACGCCTGCGCCTCGCGGGCGGCGACCTCGGCGCCGCTGTCGTACACCCGGCGCAGCTCCGGATCGGCTGTGGTCGCGGCGGCGCGGGACCGGTAGTCCGCGGCCTCCCGGTCCTTGCGGGTCGCAACGCCGGCCATCCCGGCCACCACGTCCTGCGGCAGGCGCAGTGCCGCGATCCGGACGATCTCGGTCTGCCGGCCGGGCAGCGGCACCCGCGCCACCACCGCCGAGACCCGCGTGCCGTCCAGCGAGGCGGCCGCCCGCGCCGGGGTCAGGTAGTCGCCGAACGACACCAGCGCATAGCCGTCGGGCGCGTCGAGGCGGGCCAGTTCGTCCCCGGCGGCGCGCAGGTACGCCGGGATGCTCGCGCCGTCGGTCACGCCGACCCGGGTCACCTCGCCGACCGTGCGGTCGCTCACCGGGCGGTCCCGCCGCTGCGCCACGGCCACCACCAGCACGACGAGCGCGCAGGCCAGCGCGACCCAGGTCAGCGCGGCGGACCGGGACCGGCGCGGTGGCGCGGGATCGTCGCTCACGTCAGTCGCGCAGGATCTCCAGCGCCCGGGCCAGGTCGTCCGGGTACTCGCTGACGAACGTCACCTCGTCGCCGGTGCCCGGGTGCGCGAAGCTCAGCGAGCGGGCGTGCAACCACTGCCGGGCCAGCCCCAGCCGGGCCGACAGCGTCGGGTCCGCGCCGTAGGTCAGGTCGCCCACGCAGGGGTGCCGCATGCTGGAGAAGTGCACCCGGATCTGGTGCGTCCGCCCGGTCTCCAGCCGCACGTCGAGCAGGCTGGCGGCGGGGAACGCCTCGATCGTGTCGTAGTGCGTGATGCTCGGCTTGCCGCCGGAGACCACCGCCCAGCGGTAGTCGTGGTGCGGGTGCCTGTCGATCGGCGCGTCGATGGTGCCGCTCAGCGGATCCGGGCGGCCCTGCACCACGGCGTGGTAGCGCTTCTCCACCTCGCGGAACTTGAACGCCCGCTTCAGCGCGGTGTACGCGCGCTCACTCTTGGCCACCGCCATGATCCCGGTCGTGCCCACGTCGAGCCGGTGCACCACGCCCTGCCGCTCGGCGGCGCCGCTCGTGGAGATCCGGTGGCCGATGCCGGCCAGCCCGCCGATCACGGTGGGGCCGGTCCAGCCCGGGCTCGGGTGCGCCGCCACCCCGACCGGCTTGTCCACCACCACGATGTCGTCGTCGGCGTACACCACGGTCAGGCCGGGCACCGCCTGCGGCACCACGGTCGGCGGCGCCGGCGGCGCGGGCAGCGTGACCTCCAGCCACGAGCCCGCCTTGACCTTGTGCGAGTTGGGCCGGGCCACGCCGTCGACGAGCGCGTCCCCGGCGTCGATCAGGCCGGCGGCGGCGGTACGGGAGAGCCCGAACAGGCGGGACACGGCCTGGTCCAGGCGCATCCCGTCGAGGCCGTCGGGCACGGGCAGGGAGCGGGTGTCGCCGGCGGCGGCGAACGCGGAGGTCACGCGCTCTCCCGCTGCTCGGCCGGGGCGGCGGCGTCGCGCTTCTCGTCGCGCAGCCGGGAGCCGTCGCGCTGGCGGCCGGTCAGCTCCAGGAAGACCGCGAGCACCACGCCGCACACCAGCGAGCTGTCGGCCAGGTTGAACACCGGCCAGACCTGGCCGTACGGGTCGAAGAGGCTGATCATGTCGACCACGTGGCCGACGAAGTGGCCGGGCGCGCGGAAGATCCGGTCGATCAGGTTGCCCAGCGCACCGCCCAGCACCAGGCCCAGCGACACCGCCCAGGGCAGCGAGCGCAGCCGCAACGCCATCCAGGTGATCCACCCGATCACCACGAACGTGATGATCGGGAAGACCCAGGTGTGGTCGGAGCCGATGCTCCAGGCCGCGCCGCTGTTGCGGGTGAGGCTGAAATAGACCGCGCCGCCGAGCAGCGACACCGGTTCCCGGCCGGTCAGCTCGGCGAGCGCGAGCTGCTTCGTGCCGAGATCCGCCAGCAGCGAGAACAGGGACACGCCGAGCAGCAGGCCGACGGCCTTACGGCGGGGCGCGCCGGCGCCCGACTCGGTGGTGCCGGCCCCGGCGGGCGGTGCTGCGGTCATCTGCTCCCCATCGACGCTCGCGACGGTGTGGTCACCGTCTGCCGTACGGCCGCCGGGGAGCGGTGATCAGCGCCGCTCCTCCAGCTGCTTGCACGTCACGCAGAGGGTGGCCGACGGGAACGCGGCGAGCCGCTCCACCGGGATCGGGTTGCCGCACCGCTCGCACCAGCCGTAGCCACCCTCGTCGAGGCGCTCAAGCGCGCGCTCGACCTGCGTGATCCGTTCCTTGATGCTGTTGGCGAGAGAGATCTCCTGCTCCCGCTCGAACGTCTTGGTGCCGGTGTCGGCCTGGTCGTCCCCGGCCGAGTCGGTCAGCCGATCGCGCTGCAGCTCGGTGATCTCGCTCAGCGTCTGATCGTACTCGGCGTTCAGCTCGTCCCGCCGTGCCGCCAGGGCGGCCCGGATCTTCTCGGTCTCCGCCGCGCTGCGGGTGGCCTTCGCCACCGGCTTGCGACCGGCGGTCCTGGTGTCGGCTGGCTTCGCCATCGTCAGCTCCCTCAGCCGCACGGAGCGGCGGTCAGCGGTGCGTGGGCGGGGACGCCGTCGTCGGCGCCGTCCGCGTACGGAAGGGTGCACGGCGAGCGGGTCCGCCGTGCACTCCGGAGGTTGGCAAGAATACGGAACGTACAGGCGTCCGACAACGTGCCGCACCGTCGTCCCACGTATCCGCCCCGGACTGCCATCAATCGGGGCAAAACGAACGGTAGCAGATCAGCGGGCCGGCTCCTCGCCGTACTCCCCGAACCACCTCGCCAGCCGGCCCCGGCGGCTCACCGCCCGCAGCCGCCGCTCGGTCTCGTCCCGTACGCCCGCGGTGGCGACGATGAGCAGGCTGTCCCCGACCTTGAGCCGGGTGTCGGCGCCCGGCACGAAACCGACGCCGTCACGCAGCACGAGTGTCACAGCGGCGCCGACCGGCAGCCGCAGCTCGTCCACGTGCACCCCGGCCAGCCGCGACCCGGCCGGCACCTCCAGCTGGAGCAGGTCCGCGCGCATCCGTTCCAGCGGGGCGGTCTCCAGCAGGATCTCGCTCGCCTCGGCCGGCGCGGTCACGCCCAGCCGGCGCGCCGCCGGCGCCAGCGTCCCGGCCTGGAGCAACGTGAAGATCACCACCAGGACGAAGACGGCGTCGAACAGGCGGTCCGCCCCCGGCACGTGCAGCGACAGCGGGATGGTCGCCAGCACGACCGGCACCGCGCCGCGCAGCCCGGCCCAGGACAGGAAGAGCTGCTCGCGCAGGTTCACCCGGAAGGGCAGCGCGGACACCGCCACCGACAGCGGCCGGGCGAGCAGCAGCAGCGCCAGCCCGGTGATCACGGCCGGCAGCACCGCCGCGTCCAGCCGGCTCGGCGAGACCAGCAGGCCGAGCAGCACGAACAGGCCGATCTGGGCCAGCCAGGCCAGCCCGTCGGCGAAGCCGAGGATGGCCTGGCGGTGCGGCAGCCGCGAGTTGCCGAGCAGGACGCCCGCGACGTACACGGCGAGGAAGCCCGAGGCGTGCAGCACCGAGCCGGCCGCATACGCCAGCACGGTGAAGCCGACCACCGCGATCGGGTACAGGCCGGCCGACGGCAGCGCGGCCCGGCGCAGCGCGTACCGGCCGGCCAGCCCGGCGCCCACCCCGACCGCCGCGCCGGTGCTCAGCTCGTAGCCGAGCAGCAGCACCTCGTACCACCAGGGGTGGTGGGCCTCGACCCCGGCGCGGGACAGCAGCAGCACCAGCAGCACGACCGGGGCGTCGTTCACCCCGGACTCGGCCTCCAGCGCGGCCACCAGCCGGGGCGGCAGGCGCAACCGGCGCAGCGTGGCGAACACGGCCGCGGCGTCGGTCGAGGAGAGCACCGCGCCGTAGAGCAGCGACAGCCGCCAGTCCAGGCCGAGCAGCAGGTGCACCACCACGCCGACGACCACGATGCTGACCACGACGCCGACCGTGGACAGCGCCGCGGCCAGGCCCAGCACCGGCCGCAACGTGCTCCACCGCGCGGTCAGGCCGCCCTCCGCGATGATCACGATGAGCGCGCAGAAGCCGAGCACCCGGGTCAGCTCGACGTCGTCGAACCGGATGCCCAGGCCGGCCTCGCCGAGCAGCACGCCCAGCGCCAGGTAGACCAGCAGACTGGGCACGCCGAGCCGGGTGGAGAACCGCACCGCGCCCACCGCGACCAGCAGCACGGCGGCGCCCACGAGCAGCGCGACGTCGAGCCCCGGGGTCATCGCCGGCCGGCCCGACCGGACCTCACGCCGTGCTGCCGTCGCGCAGCCGGCGCAGCACCTCGGGCAGCCCGTCGTGCGGGCGCTCGACCAGGAACAGCTTGTCGCGGCTGGCCGCGCCCGACCGCAGGGACACGGTCGCCGGCCGGACGCCGAGCGCGTCGGCGAGCGCGCGCCGGGCCGCCTCGGTGGCGCGGCCGTCCACAGCGGGCGCGTGCACCGCGACGACGAGCGCCGGACCGTACGGCCCGTCGAACCGCCCGCCCACCCGGGCGCGGGCCGCCCCGGGCTTCACCCGCACCGCGACGGTGAGTGTGTCGTCCGCGATCGTCATGGTCAGCGCGGCCGGGCCTCGGCGAGCAGGGTGGTGGCGGCGGCGCAGTGCGCGCACGGGGTGAAGCCCAGCGCGACCGCCTCGGCGACCGGCAGCGGTTCGTCCTCCCGGCCCACCAGGTGCGGGCAGTCGGGCAGGTGGAAGCGGGGGTGGCCGTCGACCACCAGGACCTCGCCGGGCAGCCGGACCAGCCGGGAGACCTCACCGGTGGAGAGGAACTCGGCCGGCGGGTCGCCGTCGAACGCCTCGCCCGGTGCGGGCGAGGTGGGCCGCGCGGTCTCCGGCGTCCGCGGGCCGGGCGGCGAGTAGGGCGCCGAGTCCGCGACCACCGGATCCGGCGCCGTGTACGGCCCGGCGGCGGGTTCGGCGTCGAACGCCGTCGTGTACGGCCCTGCGGCGGCCTCGGTGTCGAGCGGCCCGGTGGCCGGCTCGTACGGCCCGGCGTCGAACGGCTCGGCCGGCGGCGAGTACGCGGCCGGCGGCGGGACGTCGTCGGGCTCGGTCACCGGCGACCCGGGCGGTTGCCGCCACCCGGATCCACCGGCGCCGACCGTGGACGTGTGGTGCGGGACCGGGCTCACCGGTTCGTCCGGGGACGGGACGGTGTGCGCGGTCCGCGGTCGCGGCCCGGCCTCCCGGCCGGCCGTGGCCCGTGCCGCGGCTGCCTGGCGGGCGAACGCGACGAAGGCGACGGCGGACAGCAGGCTGGCCGCGATCGAGACGATGAGCAGGAGGCTGGATCCGCCGGCGAGGCCGGCGATCAGCAGCACGACCGCGACGAGGATGAGCAGGATGCTGGCGGCTACCACGGCTCACCCCCGGCCGCGTCGTGTCGGTCTGGGCGGTCGGTGGCCGTCACGGGGACGGCCACCGACGCGGGATCAGCGGCCGGACTCGAGCGAGCCCGCGCGGCCACCGCCGTAGGAGCCGGCGAGGCCGGCCGCGGCGAGACCGTTGCTGCCGGTGGCGCGGTTGCCCTCGGAGCGGTTCATCTCCACCTCGAGACCCTGGCCGCGACCGTCGAGGTCACGCAGCTGGCTCTCCAGGTACGCCTTGAGGCGGGTGCGGTACTCGCGCTCGAACTGCTTGAGCTCCTCGATGTGCTTCTGCAGCGCGGTGCGCTTGGCGTCCAGGCCGCCCATGGCCTCCTGGTGCCGCTGGCGGGCGTCCCGCTCCAGGGCGTCGGCCTTGGCGCGCGCCTCCCGGGTGACCTCCTCGGCCTTGGAACGGGCCTCGGAGAGCAGCTGGTCGGCCTCGCGACGGGCGTCGGAGACGTGGTCGTCGGCGGTGCGCTGGGCCATCATGAGCACCCGCAGCGCCTGCTGCTCGCCGTCACCGGTCACGCCGGCCGGGCCGCCCTGCGTGCGGACCTGCTCCAGCTCGGCCTGCATCGCGCGGGCCGCCTGCTCGGCGGCCGCCTTGTCGCGCTGCACCCGGTCGAGCTGGGCCTTGACGTCGTTGAGCTCCGCCGCGAGGCGGGCGTCGCCGCCGGGGCCGGCGGGAGCGCCACCCCGACCGCCGCGCTCCACCTGGGCGCGCAGCTCGTTGTTCTCCTCGATCAGACGGGCCAGCTCGCGCTCGACCTCGTCCAGGAAGGCGTCGACCTCCTCCTCGTCATACCCCCGCTTGCCGATCGGCGGCTTTTTGAAGGCGACGTTGTGGACGTCGGCCGGGGTCAGCGGCATCGAAACTCCTCGGGTCAGTTGCGGCCGCGAAAGCGCTCTGGTCAGGCAAACGCGAAGATCAGGCGCCTAAACACGAACTCCATCAGCACGAACAGGATAACCAGGAGCACAAGGGAGGCCAGGTCGATGCTCACGGTACCAATTCGCAGTGGTGGGATCACACGCCTCAACGCTCGCAGGGGCGGATCAGTGACGCTCCACACGACTTCCAGTCCCGCCGACGCTCCCCGTCCCGGTTGCCAGCGGCGACCATAGGCCAGCACCGCCCCAAGAACAAATCGCGCCAAAAGGACAATTAGGAAGATGTACAGCAGCAGGTAGAGCACCTGGAACAGGATCGACAACACGGCAGGCGACGTCCCTCGGTCGTGCGGCTCAGCTCAGGCTGAAGAAGCCGCCCTCAGCGATCTTGGCCTTGTCCTCCGCGGTGACCTGGACGTTGGCCGGTGAGAGCAGGAACACCCGGTTGGTCACGCGCTCGATCGTACCGCGCAGACCGAACGCGAGCCCGGCGGCGAAGTCGACGAGCCGGCGGGCGTCCGCCTCGTCCATCTCGGTGAGATTGATGATCACCGGTACGCCGTCGCGGAAGTGCTCGCCGATGGTCCGCGCCTCGCGGTACGTGGTCGGGTGCAGCGTGGTGATCTGGTAGCGCTGCTCGTCCTCCGGCGCCACACGCTCCCGCTCCCGCGGCTGGGTCTGCGGCGCGAGCGCGAGGTTGTCGCGGGTGTGGTAGGTCAGGGCGCCCGAGGCGTCACCGGCGGAGGACCGGGTGATCGACCGCACGCTGGACCGCTCGGCCCGCTCCGGGCGCTCGGACTCGGCCCGGTCGGCGTCGACCGCGCGGCTGGAGGCGCGCTCGGACAGCCGGCCCCGGTCGCCGAGCCGGCTCCGCGTCGTCGGCGGCTCCTCGGCCTCGTCGTCGTCCTCGTCGGCGAACTCCTCGGCGTACCGGCTCGACCGGTAGCGCGACGAGTCCCGGTAGCCACCCTTGTCGTAGCCACCGTCCTCG
Organism: Micromonospora sp. BL1; assembly: GCF_003667485.1. Taxonomy (NCBI): domain Bacteria; kingdom Bacillati; phylum Actinomycetota; class Actinomycetes; order Micromonosporales; family Micromonosporaceae; genus Micromonospora; species Micromonospora sp. BL1. Next base: position 27,282 of record NZ_RCVK01000209.1, on the reverse strand, counting down.
TACGCCCGCTCGTCGTCCTCCTCGACGAGACCGAGCCAGACCCCCGCCTTGCGCAGTGCACCCATCCCCGCGCCCTTCCGTCCGCCGTGCGGCACGCGCCCCCGTGCCGTGTCGCTTGATCACGAGTGGACGATCATGCCCACCGGACCGGATCGGCAATCCCCTGACGCGCGGTTCGCGGTCCGCCCGTCACGGCCCCCGGCTACGGGAACGCCGTCCTGAACAACACTGATGTAATTTGCTTCCGTCGTGGTGAGGCTACCGCAGCGCAGGGCGCATTCCGAGCAACGCGCTGCCGACACGGACATGTGTCGCGCCGTGACCGATCGCGCTCTCCAGGTCTCCGCTCATGCCCGCCGACAGCACCGTCGCACCCGGATGGTCGGCCCGCAGCGCCGCCGCCACCTCGGCCAGCCGGGCGAACGCCCGGTCCGGCTCCCAGCCCAGCGGCGCCACCGCCATCAGGCCCGCCAGCCGCAGACCGTCGGCGCCGGCCACCGCCGCGGCCACCGGGTCGAGCCCCCGCTGCGGATCGGCCGCGCCGGGCAGCGCCCCGCCCCGGGCCGCGTCGCCGTCGATGCTCACCTGCACCAGCACGTCCAGCGGCCGGTCCCGGACCGCGCCGGCGGCGGCGTCCAGCGCGGCGGCCAGCCGGACACTGTCCACCGACTGGACCACGTCGGCGTACCGGACCACCGAGCGGGCCTTGTTGCGCTGCAACTGGCCGATGAAGTGCCAACGCGGCGCCGCCCCGGCGGCGGCCACCGCCTCCGCCTTCGGCGCCGCCTCCTGGTCGCGGTTCTCCCCGACGTCGGTCACGCCGAGCCCGGCCAGCGCGACCACGTCCGCCGCCGGGTACGTCTTGGTCACCGCGACCAGTGTGACCTCGTCGCGCTGCCGCCCGGCCGCGGCGCAGGCGTCGGCGATGCGGGCCCGCACCCGAGCCAGGCCGGCCGCGAGTTCGGCGCGCCGCTCGGGCCGCACCGCCGTCTGTGACTCCGTCATCGGCGCGGCTCAGGACCCGTTCTTGAGGAAGTCGGGCACGTCGACGTCGTCGAAGAGCACCCGGCGCGACGGCTGCTGCGGCGCCGGCATGGTGGCCGGCGGGCTCACCGGCGCGTTCGGCTGGGCCGGCGGGTTCTGGTTGCTCTTACGCGGCGGCTCCACCGCCTTGTACGCCGGCGCGCCCCCGTCGAAGCCCGCCGCGATCACGGTGACCCGCACCTCGTCGCCGAGCGCGTCGTCGATGACCGCGCCGAAGATGATGTTCGCGTCCGGGTGGGCCGCGTCGGTGACGAGCTGCGCCGCGTCGTTGATCTCGAACAGGCCGAGGTCCGATCCGCCGGCGATGGACAGCAGCACGCCGCGCGCGCCGTCCATGCTCTGCTCCAGCAGCGGGCTGGAGATGGCCGCCTCGGCCGCCTCGACGGCGCGGTTCTCGCCCCGGGCGCTGCCGATGCCCATGAGGGCGCTGCCGGCGCCGCTCATCACGCTCTTCACGTCGGCGAAGTCCAGGTTGATCAGACCCGGCGTGGTGATCAGGTCGGTGATGCCCTGGACACCGGAGAGGAGCACCTGGTCCGCGGTGCGGAACGCGTCCATCATGGAGATGTTGCGGTCGCCGAGCGCGAGCAGCCGGTCGTTCGGGATCACGATGAGCGTGTCGCACTGGTTGCGCAGCTCCTCGATGCCCGCCTCGGCCTGGACCTGCCGGCGCTTGCCCTCGAACGAGAACGGCCGGGTGACCACGCCGATGGTGAGCGCGCCGAGCTTGCGGGCGATGTTCGCCACGACCGGCGCGCCGCCGGTGCCGGTGCCGCCACCCTCGCCGCAGGTCACGAACACCATGTCGGCGCCCTTGAGGACCTCTTCGATCTCGTCGCGGTGGTCCTCGGCGGCGTTCTTGCCGACGTCCGGGTTGGCGCCCGCGCCCAGTCCCCGGGTCAGCTCCCGGCCCACGTCGAGCTTGACGTCGGCGTCGCTCATCAGCAGCGCCTGCGCGTCGGTGTTGATCGCGATGAACTCGACGCCCTTGAGCCCAACCTCGATCATCCGGTTGACGGCGTTGACGCCGCCGCCCCCGATGCCGACGACCTTGATGACCGCCAGGTAGTTGTGCGGAGGTGTCATCTCCGGTCCTTTCCCTTCGAGATTGGCATGGGCCGACCCCACACGGCTTGGCCGGATCAGCGGCCTCCGACGGCTGAACCCTCACCCTCTACTAGAGGCTTAGAGTTATGTCAACCACTGATCTCTTCGGGGCAACGTATGCGCCGCCGCGCCAGGAGCCAAGGACCTGTTCCGGCGTGTCGCCGACCGAGCGACAGGGGACACATCACCCGCTCGCTGAGCCACGGGTCACTCGAACGTGACCACGTCCGGCGCGCTGACGTCGATCCGGTCCGCCTTGCGGCTCAGCAACGCGGTGGCCACTGTCGACTTGTCGGTGCCGCGGGAGGCGTCGCCCCAGAAGACCTCACGCTCCCCGCGCAGCACCAGCGTGATCCGGGCCAGCCCGGCCACGTCCACCGCGACCAGCTCCGCGCGCAGCTTCTCCCCCAGCGCGGCGAGCACCGCCAGCCCGGCCCGCGTACCCGGGTCGTCGGGGCCCGGCCGGGCCACCCTGACCAGCGGCAACCCGTCCGGCACCCGGCCCAGGCGCTGGAACACCACGCCCGAGCCGTCGACGACCACGAAGCCCTCGCCCTGCGGCACCGCTGCCACCGGGGTGCGCTCCTGCACCCGGATCACGAGCGTGTCCGGCCACTGGCGCTCCACCGTGGCGCGGGCCACCGGCGGCAGCGTGCCGACCTTGCGCGCGGTCGCGTCCAGGTCCACCCGGGCCAGCGGCGCGTTGTCCGGCACCGCGGCGGCGTCGCGGATCTGCACCGGGGTGACCAGCCGCGCGCCGACCACCCGTACCTCGCGCACGCCGAACAGGCCGGTGCCCAGCACCGTCCACGCGACCAGGCCCGCGACGGCGAGCACCGCGGCGGCGACCGCCCAGGGCAGCGCCGCCCGCATCCGCCGCTGCCGGGCCCGGGCCATGAACCGGCGGGTCGACGGCGGCACGGCGTCCGCGTTCGCCCGCACGAGCTGCCAGCGCCGGGCCGGGCTGCGCCGCCCGCCGCCGCCGTCCGGTCCGGGGGTACGGCCGCGGGCCGGACCGGGACTCATCCGGCCGGGGTCGCCGCGCCGTCCGGGTCGACGCCGGCGCCGAGCCCCGTGCCCCCGGCGGAGCGGGCGAGCAGGGCGTCGAGCAACTGGTCACCCATCAGCGAGATCGGCGGGGCGCCCATGGTCACCACCACGTCGCCGGTCCGCGCCCGCCGGGCCACCTCGGCCGGCACGTCGTCCCACGACTCGACGAACACCTTCCGCTCGGCCGGCAGCGACACCTCCTGGATCAGCGCGGCCGAGCCCTCGCCGGGGCGGCGCGTCTCGCCGGGGCCGAACACCTCCAGCAGCACCACCTCGTCGGCGATGCCGAGCGCGGCGGCGATCTCCGCCTGGTTGTCGCGGGTGCGGTAGAGCCGGTACGGCTGGAACACCACGATCAGCCGGCCGTCGCCGGCCACCTCGCGCAGCGTCTGCAACGCCAGCGTCATCGAGGTCGGGTGGTAGGCGTACTCGTCGTAGACCAGCACGCCGTCCGCGGCACCCTTGCGCTCGAAACGGCGCCGCACGCCCGGGAACGCGCCGAGCGCGGCCTCCGCCGCGGCCACCGGCAGTTCCAGCAGGTACGCGGCGAGCACCGCGGCGGCGCTGTTGAGCGCCATGTGCCGGCCCGGTACGGGCAGCCGGATCTCACCCAGCGCCCGGCCCTCGACCTCGGCCTGGTAGCGCACCCCGTGCGCGGACGACACGACCTCGCTCATCCGCAGGTCCGCGTCGGCGGATTCGCCGTACGTCCAGACCCGGCGGCCCTCGGCGCGCAGCGTCTCGGCCAGCCGGCGCCCGCCCGCGTCGTCGGCGCAGGTGATCACGAAGCCGGCCGGGTCGGTGAGCCGGGCGAACTCGGCGAACGCCGCCTCCAGGGTGGCCAGGTCGCCGTAGGTGTTGAGATGGTCCGCCTCGACGTTCGTGATGATCGACACGAACGGCCGGTAGATGAGGAACGAGCGGTCGCTCTCGTCCGCCTCGACCACGAAGTGCTCGCCGGTGCCGTGGTGCGCCCCGGAACCCACCTCGGAGATCTCGCCGCCGATCACGAACGACGGGTCGGTGCCGGCCTGCTGGAGCACCATGGTGACCATCGAGGTGGTGGACGTCTTGCCATGGGTGCCGGCCACCGCCACCGTGCGGCGGCCGGTCATCGCGGCGGCCAGCGCCTCGGAGCGGTGCAGCACCCGCAGACCCCGGCGGCGCGCCTCGACCATCTCCAGGTGGTCCTGCGGGATGGCCGAGGAGTAGACGACCGTGTCCACCCCGTCGAGGTTCGACGCCTCGTGGCTGGAGTGGATGGTGCCGCCGAGCGCCCGCAGGCCGGCCAGCGACGGCCACTCCCGCAGCTCGCTGCCGGAGACCGGCAGGCCCCGGGTCAGGAAGAGCCGGGCCAGGCCGGCCATCCCGACGCCGCCCACCCCGATCAGGTGGATCCGGCCCAGGTCCTCCGCCGTCATGGTGCCGGCGGGCGTGAACTGCGCGGTGTTCATCAGACGTACCTTCCCGTCGCGGTTGCCCTCATCAGCGGGAAACCGCCTCGTAGACGAAGTTCAGCAACGCCACGTCGCCGTCGCGGCGGCCGTAGCCGGCTGCGGCGTGGCTCATCGCGTACAGGCGCTGCGGGTCCCGGATCAGCGGGATCACCGTCCGCTCCACCCAGGCCGGGGTCATCTCGGCGTCGTCGACGAGCAGGCCGCCGCCCGCCTCCACCACCGGCAGCGCGTTGCGCTTCTGCTCCTGGTTGCTGTGCGGGTAGGGCACGTAGACGGTGGGCAGGCCGATCGCGGCCACCTCGGCGCAGGTCATCGCGCCGCCGCGGGCCAGCATCAGGTCGGCCGCGGCGTAACCCAGCTCCATCTCGGACAGGTACGGCAGCGTGACGTACGGCACCGGCAGGTCGGTGGGCACGGAGATCGGCTCGTTGCGGGCGCCGATGACGTGCAGCACCTGCACACCGTTGCGGGCCAGCTCCTTCGCCGCGCCGGATACGGCCAGGTTGATCGAGCGGGCGCCCTGCGAGCCGCCGGCGACGAACAGCACCGGCAGGTCGGGGCGGAGTCCGAAGTGGGCGCGGGCGGCGTCGCGCAGCGCGGCCCGGTCCAGCCCGGCGATGCCCCGGCGCAGCGGCACGCCCACCACGCGGGCGTCGCGCAGCGCCTCGGCCTGGGCCGGCTGGTGCGGGAAGCCGACAGCGACGTTCTTGGTGAACTTCATCCCGAGCCGGTTCGCCACACCCGGCGGCACGTTCACCTCGTGGATGACGATGGGCAGCTCCCGCCGCCACGCGGCCAGGTAACCGGGCACCGAGACGTACCCGCCGAAGCCGACCACGGCGTCGGCCTGGACCTCGTCGATCACCTTGCCCGCCGCGCGCGCCGCCTTCCACATCCGGTCCGGGGTACGCACCAGGCTCATGTTGACCGACCGGGGAAGCTGGTAGGCCGGGATCTGCCGCAGGTCGTAGCCGGCCGGCGGGATCAGCTCGTTCTCCAGCCCCTTCGGTGTGCCCAGACAGGTGATCCGGACGCTCGGGTCGTGTCGGCGCAGGCAGTCGGCGAAGGCGAGCAGCGGGTAGATGTGCCCGCCCGTACCCCCTCCGCAGAGCACCACCGAACGCAGCGGACCCATCAGCGTCTCCTCTCGCTCGCCGCGCCGGAGCGCGCCCGGTCGGGCCGGGCGCCGCGGGGCGCGGCCTGATCGTCCTGCCGCCGCTGCCGGGACCGGGGCACGGACCCTCGGTCGGCCGGGGGCGACGCCGGCTTACGGCGCCGGCCGGGAAGCGGCGGCAACGGGGCCCACACTAGTCGGACCCATCGGGCGGGCGGACGGGCATGCAGCGCTCGCGCCGCGTCCGGCTCCGCGCGGGCGAACGACGCGAGCATGCCGATCGCGGCGAGCGTCACCACCAGGGCGCTGCCGCCGTCGGAGATGAACGGCAGCGGTACGCCGGTCAGCGGCAGCAGGCCGGTCACGCCACCGATGTTGATGACGGCCTGACCGACCAGCCAGGCGGTCACGCCGGCGGCGGCGAGCCGGCGGAACGGGTCCTCGACCCGGCGGGCGATCCGCATCCCGGTGTACGCGAGCACGGCGAACAGCGTCAGGACCACCGTGCAGCCGACCACGCCCAGTTCCTCGGCGACGATGGCGAAGATGAAGTCGTTGTGCGCCTCGGGCAGGTAGTTCCACTTCAGCGAGCTCTGGCCCAGGCCGACGCCGAACCAGCCGCCGTTGCCGATCGCGTAGCGGGCCTGCACGAGCTGGTAGCAGTAGTCCAGCTTCTGCTCGAAGCAGGTCTTCGGGTCCGGCGGGTCGAGCCACATGGTGAGGCGGCCGAGCCGGTAGTTGTCCGCGTCCCGGGAGCCGGAGCCCGCGCCGAGCGAGGCGGCGGCCACCAGCAGGCCGATGCCGGCCAGGCCGATCGCGGAGAGCGCGGCGAAGACCCGGCCCCGCACGCCGGCCGCCCAGAGCAGCCCGACCACGAGCGCCAGCAGGCAGAGCATGCTGCCCAGGTCGTTGAAGCCGACCAGCACGAACAGCAGGCCCACCACCGGGAACAGCGGGGTGGCCAGTTCCTTCCACCAGCCCAGCGCGGCGCCCTTGCGGGCCAGCACGTGCGCCGCCCACAGCACCAGCGCGAACTTCGCCACCTCGACCGGTTGCAGCGAGATCGGGCCGAGGGAGAGCGAGAGGAGTTCGGCCCGCAGCGGCCCGATCGCCGTCACCCCGAACAGCGAGTTCAGCGCGACGAACAGGTTGAGCGTGAGCAGCAGCGCCACCGCCACGCCGAGCGCCGGGCGGCTCACCGCCCGGAACGTGCGCGCGGGCAGCCGCTGGCAGGCCCAGAACGCGCCGATGCCGATCACCGCGAACACCGCCTGCTTGGTCAGCGACGCGGACGCGTCGCCCCCCTCGGCGAAGTCCTTCACGCTCGTGGCGGAGAAGACCATGGTGAGGCCGATCAGCAGCAGCAGGCCGGCGCTGGACAGCAGCAGGTAGTACGAGGCCAGCGGCCGGGCCAGCAGGCCGCGCAGCGCGGCCAGGCCACCGGCCGGATCCCAGCGCGCCGCGGGCGGGTCGGCCGGAGGCGTGGCAGCCGGGGCACGGCGGGCCGGCGGGTCGCTGGTCACCTGGATGTCTCGTCCCTCCCCCACAGGCCCATCATGGCCGTTCGACCCGCCCGCCCGTGGCGCAACCGCCCGGTCGGCGTGTCGGAACGTGAGACGGCGGGGCCCCGGTGACAATCGGGAGCCCCGCCGTGACGCGGTGGTGCGGTCAGCTCACCGCGGCGAGGAACTCGCTGTAGAACAGGCCCAGCGCGATGGCCACGCCGATACCGGCGATGATCCAGAACCGGACCACGATGTTGACCTCGCTCCAGCCGGCCAGCTCGAAGTGGTGCTGCAACGGCGACATCCGGAACACGCGCTTGCCGGTGGTGCGGAAGGAGATGACCTGGATGACCACGGACATCGTGATGATCACGAACAGGCCGCCCAGGATCGGCAGCAGCAGGATGGTCCGGGTGGACATGGCCATGCCGGCGATCAGGCCGCCCAACCCGAGCGCGCCGGTGTCACCCATGAAGATCCGCGCCGGGGACGTGTTCCACCACAGGAAGCCCACGCAGGCCCCGGCCGCCGCGCCGGCGATCAGCGCGATCTCCAGCGGGTCGCGCACCGTGTAGCAGTACGACTCGGTGTAGTTCGGGTCGGCGCACCAGTGCCGGTACTGCCAGAACGCGATCAGCGCGTACGCCGCGAGCACCATCACCGAGGCGCCGGTGGCCAGGCCGTCCAGGCCGTCGGTGAGGTTGACGCCGTTGGTGGCCGCCATGACCACCATGATGATGACGATCACCGCGCCGATCTTGCCGATCTCCAGCGCCGGGATGTCCCGGATGAAGCTCAGCGTGGTGCTGCCCACCGTCTCGGTGTTCGTCGCGTTGCCGCCGGCGTCGGTCATGCTCGACGGGAAGTAGACGGCCACCGCGCCGAACACGGCACCGACCAGGATCTGCCCGGCCAGCTTGCCCCGCTTGTTGAGGCCGCCGCTGTGCCGCTTGCGCACCTTCAGGAAGTCGTCGATGAAGCCGACCGCGCCGGAGAACACCATCAGCCCCAGCAGCACCAGCGCCGTGATGGTCGGCTCGACCTGGGCGATCTGCGCGTCCGGCAGCGTGGTCAGGGCAAGGTGCCCGGCGACGTACGCGATGACCGTGGCCAGGATGAAGACCACGCCGCCCATCGTCGGCGTGCCCTTCTTGCCCTCGTTGCTGGCGAGCCCGAGATTCGATCGGATCGGCTGGCCGGCCTTCAGCCGGGCGAACACCTTGATCGCGATCGGGGTGCAGAACAGCGAGATCAGGAACGCGACCCCGATGGCGACGATGACCGCCCTCATGCGGCGCCGCCCTCCGTCGCACCCGCACGGGCGTCCGCGCGCAACGCGTCGGCCACCTCCCAGGTCCGGTACCGGGAGCCCTTCACCAGCACCACGTCCCCTGGACGCAGCTCGCTCCGCAGCACCTCGACGGCCGCCGCCTGATCGGTGAGCAGCACCGACTCTCCTCCCCAATTACCTACCGCTGTCGCGCCCTCGTGGATCGGCGCCGCCGGCTCGCCCACCACGAGCAGCCGGTCCACTCCCAGCTCGGCCGCGAGCCGGCCGACCTGCTGATGCCCCTGGAGTTCGAAGTCACCCAGCTCGGCCATGTAGCCGAGCACCGCGACGGTACGCCCGTCGCCGCGCATGCTGGCCAGCGCCCGCAGCGCCACGCCGGTGGACGCCGGGTTGGCGTTGTACGAGTCGTCGATCACGGTCACCCCGTCGGGACGCTCGAAGACGTCCATCCGGCGGGTCGAGACCAGGCCCAGCTCGTTCAGCGCCGCCGCCAGGTCGGGCAGCGGCAGGCCCAGCTCCCGGCCGACAGCCGCGGCGGCGAGCGAGTTGGAGACCTGGTGCCGGCCGGTCAGCCCGAGCCGCACCGGCGCGCTGCCCTCCGGCGTGACCAGGGTGTACGAGGGCCGTCCCCGGCCGTCGAGCGTCACGTCCACGGCGCGCACGTCGGCGCGCTCCGACTCGCCGTAGCGCACCACCCGGGCACCGGTACGCGACGCCATCGCGTCCACCCGCGGGTCGTCTGCGTTGAGCACCGCCAGCCCGTCGTCGGGCAGCGCCTCGACCAGTTCGCCCTTGGCGAGCGCGATGGTCTCCACCGAGCCGAACTCGCCCAGGTGCGCCACGCCCACGTTGAGGACCACGGAGATCCGCGGCGGCACCACGTCGCACAGGTAGCGGACGTGCCCGACCCCGCGGGCGCCCTTCTCCATCACCAGGTAGCGGGTCTCCGGCGTGGCCTGCAACGCGGTGTACGGGTGCCCCAGCTCGTTGTTGAACGAGCCGGGCGGCGCCACCGTCGGGCCGAGCCGCACCGCGAGCTGGGCGATCAGGTCCTTGGTGGTGGTCTTGCCGGACGAGCCGGTCAGCCCGATCACGGTCAGCCCGGGCAGCCGGTCCACCACCGCGCGGGCCAGCCGGCCCATCGCGTCGAGCGCGTCGCCGACGAGCACCATCGGCACGCCCGGCACCTCCCGGGTGCCGAGCACCGCCACCGCGCCGGCCGAGATCGCACCGGCCGCGTAGTCGTGGCCGTCGACCCGCTCGCCGGGGAAGGCGACGAACAGCCCGCCCGGGTTCACCTTGCGGGAGTCGAACTCGACGGTGCCGGTGACCCGGGCGTCCGGGTCGGCGCCGACGAGCCGGCCGTCGACGGCGGCGGCCACCTCGGCCAGCGTCAGCGGGATCACCGCTGACCCACCAGGTCGCCGAAGCGGGCGCGCAGCGCCGCCGCCAGCTCCACCCGGTCGTCGAACGGCAGCACCTCGCCGCCGATCTCCTGGCCGCGTTCCTGGCCCTTGCCCAGCACCGCCACCACGTCACCCGGTTCGGCCACCCGGACCGCCTCCTCGATCGCCGCCCGCCGCCCGGGCACCTCGATGACGCGGGCCGGGGTCGCGGCGGCGTACGCGCCGGCCAGCACCTCGGCCCGGATCGCGGCCGGGTCCTCGGTCCGCGGGTTGTCGTCGGTCACCAGCACCACGTCGGCGCCGCGCGCGGCCACGCCGCCCATCACCGGCCGCTTGCCCCGGTCCCGGTCGCCGCCGGCGCCCAGCACGCAGATCAGCCGGCCTTCGGTCAGGTCGCGCAGCGCGATGAGCACCGCCTCGATCGCGTTGGCCTTGTGCGCGTAGTCGACCACCCCGCGTACCGGCGCGTCGCCGCTGACCAGTTCCAGCCGGCCGGGCACGCCGCCGCAGGCGGCCACGCCGCGCGCCGCGGTCTCCGCGTCCACTCCGGCGGCGACCAGCAGCGCCACCGCCAGCAGCGCGTTCGCGACGTTGTGCCGGCCGGGCAGCGCCACGCCGGTGGGCAGCGCCAGGCCGTCCGGCCCGTGCAGCGTGAAGCGCTGCGCGTAGCCCTCGCCGTCGATCCCGTCGGCCCACCAGGTCGCGTCCGGGTCGCCGGCCGCCGAGTAGGTGACGGTGCCCGGCTTGTGCAGCGGACGCAGCGCCGGGTCGTCGTGGTTGAGCACCTCGACCCGGCAGCGGCCGTCGAACAGCTTGGCCTTGGCCGCGAAGTAGTCCGCCTCGTCGGCGTGGAAGTCCAGGTGGTCGGAGCCGAAGTTGGTGTAGCCGCCGACGTCGAACCGGACGCCGCCGACCCGGCCCATGGCGAGGGCGTGGCTGGACACCTCCATGACCACGGTGTCCACCCCGTGCTCGCGGGCCACCGCGAGCATGGCGTGCAGGTCGGTGGCCTCCGGGGTGGTCCGGACGCTGTCGATCACCAGGTCGCCGAGGCGGGTCTCCACGGTGCCGATCAGCCCGGTGACGTGCCCGGCGGCGCGCAGCCCCGACTCGACCAGGTAGCTGGTGGAGGTCTTGCCGGCGGTGCCGGTCACCCCGATCACGGTCAGGCCGGCGGTCGGGTCGCCGTACACGGTCGCGGCCACCTCGCCGAGCGCGTCGCGCGGGTCGTCGACGACGAGCACGGGCAGGCCGGTCCCGGCGGCGAGCGCCGCGCCGGCCGGGTCGGTCAGCAGGGCCACCGCGCCCGCCTCGGCGGCGGCCGCGGCGAACTCCGCGCCGTGGCGCCGGGCGCCGGGCAGGGCGGCGTACAGGTCGCCGGGGCGTACCTCCTGGGAGGCGTGGGTCACGCCGGTGACGGCCAGTTCGGCGGCCTCCTCCGGCGGGGTCGCCGCCACGCGGGCGGCGAGGTCGCCGAGCCGTACGGGGCGCACGGTTGTGGGACGTGGATTGCCGGGCACGGCGTCAGACCCTACCCGGTCGTCCGGTTCCGACCGCACAGCCGCCCCGGTGGTTCGTCGCCACTCACCGATGATGTCCCGCCGTCCCCGCTCAGCGCGGAAAGACCTCGAACTTCGGGGACTTGTTGGTGAGCGACGGCGGCACCCGGTAGTGGCGGAGAGTGAAGCCCATCATCTCCCGGAACGCGGGCGCGGCGACCGCGCCGCCCCCGCCGCCGGGGCTCCACACGAACACGGCGACGACGTACCGGGGGTTCTCCGCCGGGGCCATGCCGATGAACGAGCCGACCTCGCCGGGCTGCTGTTTGCCGCCGTCGTAGCGCAGGCCGGTGCCGGTCTTGCCGGCCACCCGGTAGCCGGGCACGGCCGCGGCCAGCCCGGTCGCCCGGCCGTCCGGGCCGTCGACCGTGGTGACCGCCTCCATCATCTGGCGCAGCGCCGCCGCGTTGGCCGGGCTGAGCACCGAGCGGGTGGTGGGCGCCGCGGCGGGGCTGCGCTCGCCGTCCGCGCCGATGGTCTCCTTGACCAGGTGCGGCTGCACGTACGTGCCGTTGTTGGCGATGGTGGCGTACGCGGCGGCCATCTGCAGCGGCGTGGCGTCCACGCTGTGCCCGATCGGCACCGACCCGTACGCCGAGCCGCTCCACTGGTCGGGCGGGAGCAGCCGCCCGGCCGCCTCGCCCGGCATGCCCTCGCCGGTCACCTGGCCCAGCCCGAACCGCTTCTGGTAGTCGAAGAGCCGTTCCTTGCCGAGCTTCTCGCCGATCTCGATGGTGCCGACGTTCGAGGAGAAGGCGAGCATGCCGGGGATGCTCATGGTGCGGCCGTCGACCGGGTGGGTGTCGCGGAAGGTGACCCCGCCCCTGTCGATCGTGTTGGGGACCGGGAACGCGGTGTCCGGGGTGATCACGCCCTCCTGGAGCGCGGCGCCGAAGGTGATCGCCTTGTGGATCGAGCCCGGGTCGACGACGAACGTGGTGGCCGCGTCGTCGCGGTCCGACGGCGAGGTGACCTTCGTGGGGTTGGCCGCGTCGTACGTCGGCTGGCTGGCCTGGGCCAGCACCTCGCCGCTGGGGATCTCGATGATCACCGCGGCGCCGACGCTGCCCTTCACCTTGGCGGTCTGCTTCGCCAGGATCCGCTGCGTCATGAACTGGAGGTCCCGGTCGACGGTGAGCTTCAGCGAGCTGCCCGGCTGCGGCTGGGTGGTGCGGCTGTAGCCGCCCGGGATGGGCGCGGCCAGGTCACCGAGGCCCACCTCGTAGGTCCGTTTGCCGGCCTGCCCGCGCAGCACGTCGTCGTACTTGGCCTCCAGCCCTTCCAGGCCGTTCATGTCCTGGCTGACGAAGCCGATCAGGTTGGCGGCCAGGTCACCGCCGGGCACCTCGCGCCGCTCGTCGCGGTGCACGTTGATGCCGGCCAGGTCGAGCTCCATGATCCGCTTGGCGGTCGCGATCTCCACACCGCGGGCCAGGTAGACGAACTGCAACGGGGTGTCGGTGCCGGGCAGGGTGCGCTTGCGCATCTTCTCGGCCAGGTCGGACACGGGCACGCCGAGCAGCGGGGAGAGCAGACGCGCGGTGGCGAACCGGTCCTTGACCCGGGTCGGGTCGGCGAACACGTACCGGGCCTCGACGCTGTGCGCCAGCGGCTCGCCGCTGCGGTCGAGGATCGCCCCGCGCGGGGCGGGCAACTCGACCACGGCGAGCCGGTTGGGCAGCCCGCCGTCGGCGTACGCCGGGGTGTCCACGGTCTGGAGGTAGACCAGCCGCACGCCGATGCTGGCGAACAACGCCAGCGCCAGCACGGTGCCGAGCCGCAGCCGCCGGCGCGGGTCGCCGAGTCGCGGCGGCCGTCGCGGCTTGCGTACCGGGCGGCGGGGCTGGGCGGCGGGGCGGCGCGGCTGGGACCGGCGGCGCGGCGGCGGCGCGTCCTCGTCGTCGTCGAACGGTTCCCGCACCGGCCGGGACGAGACGGTCCGCACCACGCCGGCCCGGCCGCCCGCGGCGGTGGACCGGCGGCCGGACCGGGCGCCGTCGGTCGCGGGCTCGCGCGTGCCGGCCCGCCCGGCCCGGCCGCCGTCGAGCACCTGCAACGCGGGCCGGAACGGGTCGCCGGACCGGTTGCTGCGGGGGGTACGCCGTTGCTCGGCGCCGCCCTCGCGCACGGTCCGCCCACGCGGGGTGTACGCGCGGGCGTCGGAGATCCCGCCGAGGCCCGGCTCGCGCGGCTCCGACCCCCGCGACGATCCGCGCCGGGAGCCCGTGGCGTCCCGGCGCGGATCATCCGATCTCGGCGGCATGACTCAGCCTCCGTTGCCCTGCTGGCTGGTGACCGACGGGGCGCCCTGCGCGGGGTGCGGCACCCCGATGGTCTGCCCGTCCGGCAGCCGGATGTAGGCCGGGTCCTCGGACTCGACCAGGCCGAGCCGCCGGGCGTTGGCGGTCAGGTTGCCGGGCGCCTTCTGCTCGGCGATCTCCTTCTTCAGCTCCTGCTCGTCCACGTCCAGCTTGGCCTGCTGCTGCTGGAGCTTCTCCAGCTTGAACGCGTTCTCGTTGATCTTGGTGTTGACCGCCAGGATGCCCAGCACCCCACCGACCACCAGCACCAGGATCAGCGCGACGAACGGAGCCCGGGGCACCCGGATCGGCGCCGGCGGGGCGACCCGCAGGCGCGGCGCCGGCGCACCGGTGACCCGGGTACGCTCGGCCGGCCGCAGGGCGGCGCTGCCCTGCGTCGGGAACTCGCGCGTCCCCCGGGCGCGAGTCGCCTCCCGGCGGTCGGTCGCTGTCGTGTCCCGCGTGGTGCGCTGCGCCGCGGTCCGGCCCCCCGACCGCGGTGCGCGCTGCCCGACGGCTCCCCGGCCGTCGCGCTTCTCGACGTTCATGTCCCCTCCCCCTCCTCGTCCGTCCCGTTCGCGTCCCCCGGGGCCGACGCGGGATCCTTGCCGGACCCCGGTGACCCCGTCCCCGGTTGGTGCATCGCCTTCACCCGGCGGCGGTACCGTTCGCGGTCGGTACGCCCCTGCCGGGCCGCCTCCGGATCAAGCCGTTCCGCGGCCCGCAGCCGCACCGAGGCGGCACGCGGGTTCGCGGCCACCTCCGCCTCCCCGGGCAGCTCGGCGCCCCGGCTCAACAGCCGGAACGTCGGGCCCGACCCGGGCAGCTCGACCGGGAGGTCGACCGGGCCCTTACTGCGGACCCGGTCGGCGAGCGCCTGCTTGGTGAGCCGGTCCTCCAGCGAGTGGTAGGACAGGACCACCATGCGGCCGCCCACTGTGAGCTTGTCCAGAGCAGCCGGCAGCGCCGTCTCCAGCGCTGCCAGTTCTCTGTTTACCTCGATCCGCAAAGCCTGAAACGTTCTCTTTGCCGGGTGTCCACCGGTTCGTCGGGCCGGTGCCGGAATGGCGTCCCGCACCAGCTCGGCCAGCCGGGCCGACGACGTGATCCGGGCGCGCTCCCGTTCCCGGATGATCGCCGAGGCGATCTTCCCGGCGAACTTCTCCTCGCCGTACACCCGCAGCAGGCGGGCCAGGTCCGGGTGGGAGTAGGTGTTGACCACCTCCTCGGCGGTCACCCCCCGGGTCTGGTCCATCCGCATGTCCAGCGGCGCGTCCTGCGCGTACGCGAACCCGCGGTCGGGCGCGTCCAGTTGCAGGGACGAGACGCCGAGGTCGAACAGCACCCCGTCGATCGCCGGGTAACCGAGCCGGTCGAGCACCTCGGGCAGCTCGTCGTAGACGGCGTGCTCCAGGTGGATCCGGTCGGCGAACCGGGCCAGGCGGACCCGCGCGTGGGCGAGCGCCTCGGTGTCCCGGTCCAGGCCGATCAGCACCGTGTCCGGATGCGCCGAGAGCACCGCCTCGGCGTGCCCGGCCAGGCCGAGCGTGGCGTCGACGTGCACGGTGCGACCGGGCCGGCCCAGTGCGGGGGCCAGCAGCTCGAGACACCGCTCGAGCAGCACCGGCACGTGCGTGCCGCGTAGCTCCCCCATCTCGACCCCCACCCCGTTCGCCAACCGTTCCGTCATGTGTCCGTCGTCGCCACGACGCCTCGCCATACCGCCAGATCCCCATCCGCTCCCGCCCGCCGGAGGCCGCGGCCCTCCGTGTCGGATCGTGCGCCTGGCACCGGGGAAGGGGTGCCAGGAACTCGAAAGCGGCTGGAGATCTCGCAGTACGTCGGGCGCCGTCACGCCCTACAGACCGCCGGGCAGCACCCCCTCCTCGATGTCGGCGAAGTCGTCTTCGCTCTCCGCGAGGTAGGCCTCCCAGGCCGCCTTGTCCCAGATCTCCACCCGGGTGCTCGCTCCGATCACGACCAGATCCCGGTCCAGTGCCGCGTACGACCGCAGATGGCCGGGAATGGTGACCCGCCCCTGCTTGTCCGGCACCTCGTCGTGCGCGCTGGCGAAGAAGACCCGGCTGTAGGCCCGGGCCGCCTTGCTCGTCATCGGCTGCGCGCGCAACTGGTCCGCGATCCGCTGGAACTCGGGCATCGGGAAGACGTAGAGGCAGCGCTCCTGCCCTTTGGTGATCACGACACCCCCCGCCAGTTCGTCCCGGAACTTCGCCGGCAGGATCAACCGGCCTTTGTCGTCCAGGCGCGGAGTGTGGGTGCCGAGGAACATCGGCCCAACCCCCTCGCCCTGAGCGGCGTTCGCGGCGCCGCTGACCCCCCGGGCCGGTGTGGCCCTCCCGGCCTCACCATCGCGCCCCACTCTACTCCACTTCCCTCCACCTGCAACCAGAATCGCCCGCGCGGCGTGGCGTTTCCGCGCGCAAAACCGCACGTCAACGCGGGTGGGGCGGAGTGGAGGGGGTGGGGCGCGCCCCACACCGTCCGCTACCCGACATCGACCGCCGCCGTCCGGCCCCGCGCGCTCCGGCCGTCCGCCGGGTCCTCCCCGGCCGAACGGTTCGCCGTCGGCGGCGATCTGGCGGAGGTGGTGGTCCGGTAACCTCGCTCGGGTGACGGACGCGAAGATGCCCTTGCGGGCAAAGGTGGCCAGCTCCGTGTCGCGCACCGCCGCGGCGCTGTCGCGGGCCGCGGGTCGTGGCGACGGCTCGGTGATCGGCGGCTGGATCGGCCTCAAGATCGACCCGGACCTGCTCGCCCATCTCTCGGCCGGGCGCGCCATCGCCCTGGTGTCCGGCACCAACGGCAAGACCACCACCACCCGGCTCACCACCGCCGCGGTCGGCGTGCTGGGCCGGGTCGCCACCAACTCCTTCGGCGCGAACATGCCCACCGGCCACACCTCGGCGCTCGCCAAGGCCGGCAGCACGCCGTACGCGGTGCTGGAGGTGGACGAGCACTACCTCGCCCAGGTGCTGGAGGCGACCGAGCCGCACGTGGTGGCGCTGCTCAACCTCTCCCGCGACCAGCTCGACCGCGCCAAGGAGGTCGCCATGATGGCGCAGCTCTGGCGCGCCGCCCTGGTCCGGCACCCGCGGATCCGGGTGGTCGCCAACGCCGACGACCCGATGGTGGTGTGGGCCGCCTGCCCGCCGGCCGACCCGGCGCAGGGTCACGTGCCGCCGCACGTCACCTGGTTCAGCGCCGGGCAGCGCTGGCACGACGACTCCTGGGTCTGCCCCGAGTGCGGCTCCACCATCCAGCGCTCCGGCGAGCAGTGGTGGTGCACCGGCTGCCCGCTGCGCCGCCCCGAGCCGAACTGGACGGTCGAGGACGACGGCGTGCTCGACCCCACCGGCGCCTGGCACAAGATCCGGCTCCAGCTCCCCGGCAAGGTCAACCTCGGCAACGCGGCCACCGCCCTGGCCGTCGCCGCCGAGTTCGGCGTACGCCCGGTGGACGCGGTGTCCCGGCTCGGCACCGTCACCTCGGTGGCCGGCCGCTACGCCCAGGTCGACCGCGACGGGCGCAACATCCGGCTGCTGCTGGCGAAGAACCCGGCGAGCTGGCTGGAGGCGTTCGACATGGCCGACGTCGCGCCGACACTGCTGTCCATCAACGCCCGCGACCCCGACGGGCTGGACACCTCCTGGCTGTTCGACGTGGACTTCTCCCCGCTGACCGGCCGGCAGGTGCTGATCACCGGCGACCGGGCGTACGACCTGGCGGTGCGGTTGGAGGTCAACGGCGTGCCGTTCCGGCACGTACGCAGCTTCGACGAGGCCGTCCGCGCCGTGCCGCCGGGCCGGCTGGAGGTCATCGCCAACTACACCGCCTTCCAGGACATCCGAGCGGAGCTGGACCGTGTCAACTGAGAGCCTGCGCATCGTCTGGATCTATCCCGACCTGCTGTCCACTTACGGCGACCGGGGCAACGCGCTGATCCTGGCCCGCCGGGCCCAGCTGCGCGGCATGCCGGTCGAGGTGCTGGAGGTCCGCTCCGACCAGCGGCTGCCCGCCACCGCCGACATCTACCTGATCGGCGGCGGCGAGGACGGCCCGCAGGCGCTCGGCGCCCAGCGCCTGATCGCCGACGGCGGCCTGCACCGGGCGGTGGCCCAGGGTTCGGTGGTGTTCGGCGTCTGCGCCGGCTACCAGCTTCTCGGCACCTCCTTCTTCGCCAAGGGCACCCGCTGCGCCGGCCTGGAGCTGCTCGACCTCTCCTCCGACCGCGGCCCCACCCGGGCGGTGGGCGAGCTGGCCGGTGAGGTCGACCCGCGGCTGGGCATCCCGCACCTGTCCGGGTTCGAGAACCACGGCGGCCGCACCCACCTCGGCCCGGGCGTGTCCCCGCTGGCCCGGGTCACCACCGGCGTCGGCAACGACGGGGCCACCGAGGGCGCGTGGCGGGGCAAGCTGCTCGGCACCTACTCGCACGGGCCGGCGCTGGCCCGCAACCCGGACCTGGCCGACCTGCTGCTGCGCTGGGCGACCGGCATCCACCAGCTCCCCCCGCTCGACGACACCTGGGCCGACCGCCTCCGCTCCGAGCGCCGCGCTGCGGTGGCCGCCGCACCGAGGCCGTGACCGACGCCGCCCGGCCGGGGCGGCGACCGGTGGCCCGCCGGCTCGCCGGGTTGCTGCGGCAGCCCTCGGCGCGCCGGTTCGGGCTGCTCCTGCTGCTGCTCGCCGGGTTCGGCGTGACGCTGCTGCTGGTGCCCCGGCCGGGCCCGGCCGACCTGCCCCGGCTCGCCGACTCGCTCGGCGGCTACGGTCCGCCCGCGGCGGTGGTCGGCGGCGCGCTGCTGCTGGTGGCGCTGGTGCCGCGGACGTTCGTCACGCTGGCCGCGGGCGCGATCTTCGGCCCGGTGCAGGGCGCCGCGTACGCGCTCGGCGCGGCACTGCTCGCGGCGGCCATCGGCTTCACGGTCGGCCGGATGCTCGGCCGCGACTTCGTCGCCGAGCGGGTACGCGGACGGCTGGCCCGCCTCGACGGCTGGTTCGCCCGGCAGAGCGTCTTCGGCGTGGTGACCGTACGGCTGCTGCCGATCGCCGGGTTCGGGCTGGTCAGCTACGGCTACGGCACCACCGCCGCCCGGGTGCTGCCGTTCCTGGCCGGCAGCGTGATCGCCTCCGCCCCGACCGCCATCGGCTACGCGGCGCTCGGCGCGGCCGTGACCACGCCCGGTTCGATCAACTGGTACGCGGCCGCGCCGGCCAGCCTCGGCCTGATCGCCAGCGTGCTGATCATCCACCGCTGGTGGCGGGCGGAACGGCGGCGCCGGTCCGAGCCGGCATGACCGGCGGTGGGCGCGTCCCCGATGTGGACACGCCCACCGGCCGGGTCAGGCGACGACCGAGACCATCCGGCCCTTCACCACGATCACCTTGCGCGGCTCCTTGCCGGCCAGCGTGCCCGCGACCGCCTCCAGCGCCGTCGCGCGGACGGTCTCCTCGGTCGCGTCGGCCGGCACCTCGATCCGGCCGCGGACCTTGCCGTTGACCTGCACCGGGTACGTGACCGACTCGGCCACCAGCAGGGCCGGGTCGGCGACCGGGAAGTCGGCGTACGCCAGCGAGGTGCCGTGGCCCAGCTTGCGCCACAGCTCCTCGGCCATGTGCGGGGCGAACGGGGCGACCATCAGCACCAGCGGCTCGGCCACCTCGCGCGGCGTACGCGGCAGCCGGGTCAGGCCGTTGGTCAGCTCGATCAGCTTGGCGATGGCGGTGTTGAAGCGGATCCCGTCCATGTCGGCGCGGACCCCGTCGATCGTCTTGTGCAGCAGCCGCCGGGTCGCCTCGTCGGCCGGTTCGTCGGTGACCCGCAGCTCGCCGGTCTGCTCGTCTACGACGCTGCGCCAGACCCGCTGCAGGAACCGGTACGAGCCGACCACGGCCCGGGTGTCCCACGGGCGGGACACCTCCAGCGGGCCCATCGACATCTCGTACACCCGGAACGTGTCCGCGCCGTACGCCGCGCACATGTCGTCCGGGGTGACCACGTTCTTCAGCGACTTGCCCATCTTGCCGTACTCGCGCCGGACCTCGGTCTCGCCGTGGAACCAGCGGCCGTCGACCTCGACGACCTCCTCGGCGGGCACGTACGCGCCGCGCGAGTCGACGAACGCGTACGCCTGGATCATGCCCTGGTTGAACAGGCGGCGGAACGGCTCGAACGACGAGACGTGGCCCAGGTCGTACAGCACCTTGTGCCAGAAGCGGGCGTACAGCAGGTGCAGCACGGCGTGCTCGGCGCCGCCGACGTACAGGTCGGTGCCCCCGCAGTCGCCGTCGCGGCGCGGACCCATCCAGTACGCCTCGTTCTCCGGGTCGGCGAAGCGCTGCGAGTCGGTCGGGTCCAGGTAGCGCAGCTCGTACCAGCAGGAGCCGGCCCACTGCGGCATCACGTTCGTCTCACGGGTGTAGCGCTTGGGCCCGTCGCCCAGGTCCAGCTCCACCTCCACCCAGTCGCGCCGCCGCGACAGCGGGGTCTCCGGATCGCTGTCGGCGTCCTCCGGGTCGAACGTCTTCGGCGAGAAGTCCTCCACCTCGGGCAGCTCGACCGGCAGCATCGACTCGGGCAGCGCGATCGGCGCCCCGGTCTCGTCGTACACGATCGGGAACGGCTCGCCCCAGTAGCGCTGCCGGGAGAACAGCCAGTCGCGCAGCCGCCAGGTGACCGCGCCGGCGCCGTGCCCGTTGGCCTCCAGCCACTCGATGATGCGCGCCTTCGCGTCGGCCACGCCCAGGCCGTCCAGGTCGATGCCGCGATCCGGCGCGGCGCTGTTGATCGCCGGACCGTCCCCGGTGTACGCCTTGCCGTCGAAGCCCTCCGGCGGCTGCACGGTCCGTACGATCGGCAGCTCGAACACCTCGGCGAAGGCCCAGTCCCGCTCGTCCTGGGCGGGTACCGCCATGATCGCGCCGGTGCCGTACCCGGCCAGCACGTAGTCGGCGATGAAGATCGGGATCTGCCCGCCGGTCACCGGGTTGGTGGCGTAGGCGCCGACGAAGACGCCGGTCTTCTCCTTGCTGTCCGCCTGCCGCTCCACGTCCGTCTTGGCCGCGGCGGCCTTCCGGTACGCCTCGACGGCCTCGCGCGGGCCGGCGTGCCCGCCGGTCCAGGCGTCCCGGGTGCCCTCCGGCCAGGTGGCCGGCGTCAGCACGTCGACCAGCTCGTGCTCGGGCGCCAGCACCATGTAGGTGGCGCCGAAGACGGTGTCCGGCCGGGTGGTGAACACCCGCACCGGGGCCGCCTCGGTCGGGAAGTCGATGTGCGCGCCGGTCGACCGGCCGATCCAGTTGCGCTGCTGCAGCTTGATCGGCTCCGGCCAGTCCAGCGTGTCCAGATCCTCCAGCAGCCGGTCCCCGTACGCGGTGATCCGCATCATCCACTGCTTCAGGTTGCGCTTGAAGACCGGGAAGTTGCCGCGCTCGGAACGGCCGTCGGCGGTGACCTCCTCGTTGGCCAGCACGGTGCCCAGCCCCGGGCACCAGTTCACCGGCGCCTCCGAGACGTACGCCAGGCGGTGGTCGTCGACGATGCGCCGCCGCTCCCCCACGGACAGCTCGGCCCACGGACGTCCGTCCGGGGTGGCGCGGGTGCCGCCCTCGAACTCGGCGATCAGCTCGGCGATCGGCCGGGCCTTGCGCGCGTCCGCGTCGTACCAGGAGTTGAAGATCTGCAGGAAGATCCACTGGGTCCAGCGGTAGAAGTCGGTGTCGATGGTCGCCACCGAACGCCGCTCGTCGTGGCCCAGCCCCAGCCGGCGCAGCTGCGCCCGGTACCGCTCGATGTTGGCCTCGGTGGTGGTCCGGGGGTGGGTGCCGGTCTGCACCGCGTACTGCTCGGCGGGCAGGCCGAACGCGTCGAAGCCCATCGCGTGCAGCACATTGCGCCCGGCCATCCGCTGGTAGCGGGCGTAACAGTCGGTGCCGATGTAGCCCAGCGGGTGACCGACGTGCAGGCCGGCACCGGACGGGTACGGGAACATGTCCAGCACGTACAGCTTCTCGGCGCCCGCGCGCGGGTGGCCCGGGTCGGCCAGTGGACCGGCCGGGTTCGGCGCGTGGAAGGTGCCCTCCCGCTCCCAGGTGTCCTGCCAGCGGTGCTCGATCTCGTCGGCCAGGGCGGCGGTGTACCGGAACGGGGGGATGTCGGTCGCCGGTGCGGCTGCCTCACTCATGGCGTCTCCTCGGCGCGGATCGATTCGAAAAAATGTGGGCGGTCTGCTGCGGGCACAAAAAAGCCCCTCGCGCAGGAGGGGCGGCCGTGCTGTCGCGCGTTCAGCGCATCAACACGGCTCGGTAAGAAGCAGGAAGAACCCGGCCATGCAGGCAGTGTACCTCGCACCCCTCGGCGGCGGCGCGCCCGTTCCACGCGCGGCGGCCGGTCCCCCGGTCCGGCGAATATTCCGGGCGTAACCGACCGACCACCTGCGGGAGTCGGCAGTAACGACAAACATGGTTAGCCTGAGAGACCAATGAGATTTCTGCGGCAGACGAGGCTCGGCGTCGCGAACCCAACGGCGGGTCCAGGTGCTCTATAAAGAGCTGCCGTCCAGGCGACGAGGAGGAGGCCCGTGACACAACAGACCTGGGACGAGGTGGGCGGTCTGCTGCCGCACGACGAGTTCCGCGCCGCCAGCGAGGCCATCGTGGCCAACATCGAGCAGGTCATCGAGGGCAAGACCGCCACCGTCCGGCTCGCCCTGGCGGTGCTGCTGGCCGAGGGTCACCTGCTCATCGAGGACGTGCCCGGCGTCGGCAAGACCAAGCTCGCCAAGGCGATGGCCCGGTCCATCGACTGCTCGGTCCGGCGGATCCAGTTCACCCCCGACCTGCTTCCCAGCGACGTCACCGGCGTCAGCGTCTACAACCAGGAGACGCACGACTTCGAGTTCCGCCCCGGCGCGGTCTTCGCCAACCTGGTGGTCGGCGACGAGATCAACCGGGCCTCGCCGAAGACCCAGTCGGCGCTGCTGGAGTGCATGGAGGAGCGGCAGGTCACCGTCGACGGGGTCACCTACCAGTTGCAGACGCCGTTCATGGTGATCGCGACGCAGAACCCGATCGAGATGGAGGGCACCTACCCGCTGCCCGAGGCGCAGCGCGACCGGTTCACCGCCCGCATCGCGATGGGCTACCCGGACCCGCGCGCCGAGCTGGCCATGCTCGACGGGCACGGCGCCACCGACCCGCTGCCGGGCCTGCGGCCGGTCTCCGACGCGGCCACCGTCCGCCGGCTGATCGGCCACGTCCGGCAGGTGCACGTCGCCGACGCCGTCAAGCAGTACGCGATCGACCTGGTCACCGCCACCCGGGAGGCGCCCGACCTGCGGCTCGGCGCGTCCCCGCGGGCCACGCTCCAGCTGCTGCGCACCGCCCGCGCGGTGGCCGCCCTGGAGGGCCGCGACTACGTCCTGCCGGACGACCTCCAGGTCCTCGCGGTGCCGGTGCTGGCGCACCGGATCATCCCCACCGCGGACGCCCAGCTGGCCCGGCGCACCACCGACGCGATCGTCTCCGAGCTGGTGCACCGCCTGCCGCTGCCGCACGACCGGCAGCGCTCGCCGTACGACACCCGGCCCGGCGGCGGCAACAACGGCCGCGGGCCGTACGAGCCGCGGAGGCCGTGACGTGCGTGACGGCCTGCGTGGGCTGACCACCCGCGGCCGCTCCTTCCTGGCGGCCGCGGTGGCCGCGGCGATCTCCGCCGGCATCCTGGGCGAGAAGGACCTGCTCCGGGTGGCGGTCCTGCTCGCCGTGCTGCCGCTGCTGGCCGCCGCGTACGTCGGGCGCAGCCGGTACAAGCTGGCCTGCAACCGGTCGCTGGAGCCGCACCGGGTGCCGGTCGGCGCCAGCTCCCGGGTGGTGCTGCGGCTGCAGAACCTGTCCCGGCTGCCCACCGGCACGCTGCTGCTCGAGGACCGCCTGCCGTACGCGCTGGGCAGCCGGCCCCGGGTGGTGCTGGAGCGGCTCGGCGCGCACCAGGCCAGTTCCGTGGCGTACACGGTCCGCGCGGACGTGCGCGGCCGCTACGAGGTAGGGCCGCTGGTGATCCGGCTGACCGACCCGTTCGGGCTGTGCGAGCTGACCCGGTCGTTCCCCAGCACCGACCACCTCACGGTGATCCCGCAGGTCACCCCGCTGCCCGCGGTGCGGCTGCCGGGTGAGTACGCCGGCAGCGGCGACAGCCGGGCCCGCTCGGTGGCGGTGCACGGCGAGGACGACGCCGCCACGCGGGAGTACCGGATGGGCGACGACCTGCGCCGGGTGCACTGGAAGTCCACCGCCCGCACCGGTGAGCTGATGGTGCGCCGCGAGGAGCAGCCGTGGGAGAGCCGGGCGACGGTGGTGCTCGACACCCGCGCCGCCGGGCACCGGGGCGAGGGCCCGACGGCCAGCTTCGAGTGGGCGGTCTCGGCCGCCGCCAGCATCGCCGTGCACCTGCGCGAGGCCGGCTACAAGCTGCGGCTGGTCACCGGCAACGGGGCCGACGTCGGCGCCACCGAGGCCGGCGGCGAGGGACTGCTGCTCGACCACCTCGCCGACGTGCACCTGGACCGGCGCGGCGAGATCACCGCGCTGGTGCAGCAGGTCCGGCAGCGCGCCGACGGCGGTCTGATCATCGCGCTGCTCGGCACGCTCGGCACCGCCGAGGCGGAGCTGCTGGCCGGGCTGCGCGGCACCGGCGCCACCTGTGTGGCGTTCCTGCTCGACAGCAACACCTGGCTCAACCTCCCGCCGAACGCCCGGACCGAGGCGGAGCGGGCGCACGGTGCCGCCGCGCTCGCGCTGCTGCAGAGCGGCTGGCGGGTCATCGGGGTGGAGCACGGCACCCGACTGCCGATGCTGTGGCCGCAGGCCGGGCGGGGCTCGCAGGGCTTCGCGCTGCGGGCGGCCATGGCCGAGACGGTGGCCGGCGGACGGCGATGACCGGAAGGATGGTCCTGTGACCCCGCACCGCAACATCGGTTTCGTCGCCGCGGCGGCGACGCTGCTGGCGGCGGCCCCGCTGTCGGCGATCTTCGAACGCTGGACCTGGCTGATCCAGGCCGCCGTCGTGGTCGCCGTGGTGGCCGGCTCGGCCGCGTTGAGCCGGCTGGGCCGGATGCCGCTGTGGGGGCAGGTGCTGGCCATGCTGGCCGGGCTGACCCTGGGCCTGACGTGGGTCTTCCCCGGTGGCACCGAGCTGCTCGCGTTCGTGCCGACCCCGGCCACGTTCGGGCACTTCGGCGACCTGCTCCAGACGTCGTTGCAGGACATGCGCTCGTACGGCGTGAAGGTGCCGGACGTCGACTCGCTGCTGTTCCTCGCGGTCCTCGGCATCGGCGCGGTCGCCGTGGTGGTGGACGTGCTCGCGGTCGGGTTGCGCCGGCCCGCGCTGGCCGGCCTGCCGATGCTCGCCATCTACTCGGTGCCGGTCGCGGTGTACGTGGACAGCGTCCCGGCCACCCCGTTCGTGGTGGGCGCCGCCGGTTACCTCTGGCTGCTGGTCACCGACAACGTCGACCGGGTACGCCGGTTCGGCCGCCGGTTCACCGGCGAGGGACGCGACGTGGACGTCTGGGAGGCGTCCCCGCTGGCCGCGGCCGGCCGGCGGCTCGCCGTGGTCGGCGTGATCGTGGCGGTGGCGCTGCCGCTCGCAGTGCCCGGGATGACCGGCGGGCTGCTGAACAACGTCGGCGCCGGGCCCGGCGAGGGCAACGGACGGCCGGGCCAGGGCGGCAGCTCGGGCCGGGTCGACCTGTTCGCGGCGCTCAGCGGCCAGCTCAACCAGAGCGAGGTGATCGATCTGGTCAAGGTCAGCACCAACGAGACGACCCCGTTCTACCTGCGCCTGGGCGTGGTCGACGACCTGCGGCCCAGCGGCTTCCAGGCACGTGTGCCCACCGGGAGGTCGGTCGCCCGTGCGCTGGCCGACCCGGGCGACGACGCCCCGCGCGGCGTCGACCGGCAGCGCTACCGCGCCACCGTCGAGGTGACGAAGAACCTGAACATGCCGTTGCTGCCGGTCTACGCCGAGCCGGTCAAGACCGACGACCTCAACGGCAACTGGCTGTACGACCCGAACCAGCAGGTCGTCTTCTCCAACCGGGACAACGCCCGCGGCAAGAGCTACTCGTTCGACTACGTCCGGTCCACCTTCAGCCCGGCGGCGCTGCGCGCGGCCCCGTCCCTGCCCTCGGACAGCCCGGTGATGCGGCAGCAGACCGAACGGCCGTCCGTCCCGGCGGTCGAGGAGCTGGTCGCGGAGCTGGTCAAGGGCAAGTCGAACAACTACGACAAGGTCCGGGCGATCTACGACTACTTCTCCGTGGAGAACGGCTTCACGTACTCGCTGTCCACCCGCAACGGCAGCAGCGGGGAGGACATCACCGACTTCCTCGCCACCAAGGTCGGCTACTGCCAGCAGTACGCCGCAGCGATGGCCTGGCTGGTCCGGGCCGCCGGCATCCCGGCCCGGGTCGCGGTCGGGTTCAGCAACGGCAGCAAGGCCGACGGCGACGCGTACGTGCTGACCAACCGCAACCTGCACGCCTGGACCGAGGTCAACTTCGGCCCCGCGATCGGCTGGGTGCCGTTCGACGCCACCCCGGCGGCGGCCGTGCCGGGCTCGGTCCGCTCGGCGTGGGCGCCGGACATCGACGCCCCCGAGGAGACCACCCCCTCGACCGGCAGCACCAGCGCTCCCGACGCGGCCGGACCGTCGGCCGGGCCGAACGAGGCGGACCGGCTCGACAAGGACACCGACCAGGGCCTGGCGCTGAACCAGGGCGGCCCCGCCGAGGAGAGCCCGGTCTGGCCGTGGTGGCTGGCCGGTGTGCTGGTGCTGCTGGCGCTGCTCGCCGTACCGGCCCTGCGCCGCTCCGCCCTGCGCCGCCGCCGGCGCGTCCGCGCGGTCGCGCCCGCGGCCACCGCGCTGCCGGTGCCGGGCCAGCGCGGCGAGACACGGCCGGTCGTGGTCGGCGTGGACGCCGAGGCGGCCCGCGCCGACGCGCACGCCGCCTGGGACGAACTGCTCGACACGCTCGTCGACTTCCACGTCCGCGTCGACCCCACGGAGACCCCACGGGCCACCGCCGAGCGGCTGGCCCGGGAGGCGCTCGCCGAGAGGGGGGACGCCGCGACCGGGGTACGCCTGCTCGGCCGGGCCGAGGAACGCGCCCGGTACGCCCGTGACCCGCTGACCGACGCCGGGTTGCCGGCGGCGCTGCGCACGGTCCGGGGCGCGCTGGCGGCGGGCGCGGATCGCCGCACCCGGCTGCTGGCCGCGCTGCTGCCCCCGTCGGTGCTGCAACGCTGGCGTACCGGTCTGGCCGAGCGGTCGGCCCGGGTGGTCACCACGAGCGGTCAGGTCCGGCAGCAGATGACGCGCTGGAGCCCTCGCCGCCTCCTGGCCGGCCGCCCTGCCCGCTGACCCCCTCC
>NZ_RCVK01000303.1:0-36447 GCF_003667485.1 Micromonospora sp. BL1 | reverse complement strand
CGCCCGCCCCCACGTCGGCCGCCCCCTCGCCGAGCGCGTCGGCCTCGCCGAGCGCGAGCCTCAGCCCGTCGCCGAAGGCCACTGCGAGCCCGAAGGCGAGCCGCACCCAGGCGGCTTCCCGGAGCAAGGCGCGGACCGCCTCCCCGTCCCCGACGGCGAAGAAGACGAGCAGCCCGAAGGTCGTGGACAGCGGCTCCTGCGGCGCCTCCTTCTACGCCGAGGGCCAGATGACGGCGAACGGCGAGACGTTCAACCCGAACGCGCTCACCGCGGCGCACAAGACGCTGCCGTTCGACACCAAGGTCCGGGTCACCAACCCGGCCAACGGCAAGTCGGTGGTGGTGCGGATCAACGACCGCGGCCCGTTCATCGACGGCCGGTGCCTGGACCTGTCCCGCGCCGCGTTCGCGACCATCGCCGCCACGAGCCTCGGCCACGTGAACGTCCGGTACGAGGTGCTCGGCTGACCGGCCACTCGGGCAGAACTTCCACGACCGACGGGCCAGGTTCATTCTCCCGTTCACGTCCATCAGGCATGCTGTCCGATGTACGCACGCAACCCTTCCAGCCGGGCCGAGGCCCGCTGAGTCCCGGATCCCGCGCCGGCCTCGGCGCGGCCCTCGCGCTGCTCGCGATCGTGGTCGCGGTGGAGCTGGCGGACGGCCGACCGGCGCACTACCTGGCGCTGATGGTCGTCGCGCCGTTCCTCGCGGCGGCGCTGGCGTCCTGGCGGGTGGTGCTCGTGGTCGGCGGCCTGGCCACCGCCATCGGTGTCGGCTTCGCCGTCGCCGAACGGGGTAGCCCGCTGGTGACAGTGGTCAACGTGACGGCTGTGGGGGCGGCCACCGCGATCGCGGCCGCCACGGCGGCGATACGCCAGCGCCAGGCGGACCGGATCGCGGAGCTGTCCCGGCTCGCCTCGGTCGCCCAGCAGGCGGTGCTGCGGCCGCTCGGCCCGCAGGTCGGGACGCTCGCGGTGGCCGCCCGGTACATCTCGTCCACCGCCACGGCGGAGATCGGCGGCGACCTGTACGAGGTGATGGACACCCCGTACGGCGTGCGCATGATCATCGGCGACGTACGGGGCAAGGGGCTGGACGCGGTCCGCCTGGCCAGCATCGTCCTCGGCTCCTACCGGCACGTCGCGTACGAGCGGGCCGACCTGCGCGCGGTGGTGACCGACCTGGACCGCGCGGTGGCCCGCAACGTCGGCGACGAGGACTTCGTCACCGCGGCCCTGGTCGAGGAGCGCGGCGGCACGCTCACCATCGTCAACTGCGGGCACCCGCCACCGCTGCTGCTGCGCCGGGGCGCGGTGATCCCGCTGGAGCCGCCCGCGCCCGCGCCGCCGCTCGGCTTCATGCCAGTGGTCCGCCCCCGGGTGGAGCGGCTGGAACCGGGTGACCGGCTGCTGCTGTTCACCGACGGGCTGGGCGAGGCGCGCCGGGACGGCGAGTTCTTCCCCACCGCCGACCGCGCCTGGCGGCTGCTCGGCCACGGCACCGTCGGGGACGGGCTGGCCTCGCTGGAGACCGCCCTGGTCGAGTGGGTGCACGGCCGGCTCGACGACGACATCGCGCTGGTCCTGATGGAGTACGTCGGCCCGCGCAGCACCACCGCATCCCCGGTACCGAGCTGGGAGGTCGGCGCCGCCGACGGATGAACGGGAAGTGTGTAATCGCTGTCACTTCCGAGATCCGCTTGTCGTTGCCTACCGGCGAGTAATACAGTCTGGAGTTACTGATCGGTAACACCTGTCCGGAAGCGGGGCCAGCGAGCATGACCCACTACAAGAGCAATGTGCGGGACCTCGAGTTCAACCTGTTCGAGGTATTCGGGGCGGACCGGACGCTCGGCCAGGCGCCGTTCACGGACCTGGACGTCGACACCGCCCGCAGCTTCCTCGGCGAGGTCGACCGCCTCGCCCGCGAGGATCTGGCCGCCAGCTACTCGGACAGCGACCGCAATCCGCCGGTCTTCGACCCGGCGACGTTCACCGCGCCGCTGCCGGAGTCGTTCAAGAAGTCGTACAAGGCGTTCATGGACTCCGAGTTCTGGCGCCTGGACCTGCCGGAGTCCCTGGGCGGCACCAACGCTCCGCGCGCCCTCTGGTGGTCGCTCGCCGAGCTGGTGCTCGGCGCCAACGCCCCGATCTGGATGTACGCCTCCGGTCCGTCCTTCGCCCACGTGCTGCACGTCGAGGGCACCGAGGAGCAGAAGAAGTGGGCCCGGCTGTTCATCGACAAGCAGTGGGGCTCGACCATGGTCCTCACCGAGCCGGACGCCGGCTCGGACGTGGGCGCCGGCCGTACCCGCGCGATCCAGCAGCCGGACGGCTCGTGGCACATCGAGGGCGTGAAGCGCTTCATCACCTCCGGTGAGCACGACCTGAGCGACAACATCGTCCACTACGTGCTGGCCCGTCCGGTCGGCGTCGAGGGCGTCGGCGGCCCGGGCACCAAGGGCCTGTCGCTGTTCGTCGTGCCGAAGTACCACTTCGACGCCGAGACCGGCGAGCTGGGCGAGCGCAACGGCGTCTACGCGACGAACGTCGAGCACAAGATGGGCCTGAAGGTCTCGAACACCTGCGAGGTGACCTTCGGCGAGCACGGCGTACCGGCCAAGGGCTGGCTGCTGGGCGAGAAGCACGACGGCATCCGCCAGATGTTCATGATCATCGAGTACGCCCGGATGCTCGTCGGCACCAAGGCGATCGCCACGCTCTCCACCGGCTACCTGAACGCGCTGGAGTACGCCAAGAACCGGGTGCAGGGCGCGGACCTGACCCAGATGGCCGACAAGACCGCCCCGCGGGTGACCATCACCAACCACCCGGACGTGCGCCGCTCGCTGCTGCTGCAGAAGTCGTACGCCGAGGGCCTGCGCGCGCTGGTCTGCTACACCGCGACCTGGCAGGACAAGGTCACGATCGCCGAGGCGGCCGGTGACGAGAAGGCCACCAAGCTGGCGAAGCGGGTCAACGACCTGCTCCTGCCGCTGGTCAAGGGCGTCGGCTCGGAGCGGGCGTACGAGCTGCTCGGTCACGAGGCGCTCCAGACCTACGGCGGTTCCGGCTTCCTCCAGGACTACCCGCTGGAGCAGTACGTCCGGGACGCCAAGATCGACACCCTGTACGAGGGCACCACCGCGATCCAGAGCCTCGACCTGATCTTCCGGAAGATCGTCCGGGACAACGGCAAGGCCCTGATGGCGGTCGCCGCCGAGATCCAGGAGCACATCGCCTCCGAGGCCGGCAACGGCCAGCTCAAGGAGGAGCGTCAGGCGCTCGGCAAGGCGCTCGCCGAGATCCAGAACATCCTCGGCGTGATGACCGGCTGGCTGGGCGAGGCCCAGGGCGGCGACACCCGCGCGCTCTACAAGGTGGGCCTGAGCAGCCGCCGGTTCCTGCTGGCGATCGGCGACCTGGTGGTCGGCTGGCTGCTGCAGAAGCAGGCGGACGTGGCGCTGAAGGCGCTGGCCGGCGAGGTCTCGGCGGCCGACAAGTCCTTCTACACCGGCAAGGTCGCCGCGGCCCGGTTCTTCGCCCGCGAGGTGCTGCCCCGCATCGGCGCCGACCGCCGGATCATCGAGGGCACCGACCTGGAGATCATGGACCTCCCGGAGGAGGTCTTCTGAGCCCTTTCGGGGGCTTTCACCCCTGAAACGTCACTCTCCCCCTCATGACGACGGCCGGCGGGCACCAGCCCGCCGGCCGTCGTCGTGCGTGTGCCCGGGGTGGATAGGCGGCCCGGTGGCGGGTAACCGTCGCGGACCACGACCGGAGTACGCCCAAGGCCATCGCACGGGGGAGTGCAGCGCACATGGGCATTGGTAGCGCCATCTTTCTCATCGCGCTCGGCGCGATCATGACCTTCGCCATCCGGGCCAACGTCTGGTGGATCGACCTGCGCGCGGTCGGCTGGGTGTTCATCCTGGCCGGGCTGGGCGTCCTGCTCACCACGCTGTGGTTCTGGCAGGACCGTCGCAAGCGGGCCCGCACGCTCATCGTGGAGGAGAACCGGCTCTCGCATCCGACCGCGATGATGCCGCCGCCGCCCGACCCGCCGCCGCCGACGGCCCCGCCGTCCTG
Source organism: Micromonospora sp. BL1 (assembly GCF_003667485.1). Lineage (NCBI taxonomy): Bacteria > Bacillati > Actinomycetota > Actinomycetes > Micromonosporales > Micromonosporaceae > Micromonospora > Micromonospora sp. BL1. The sequence goes on along the minus strand of NZ_RCVK01000303.1, from coordinate 32,357 downwards.
ACGCCGCGTCTCAGCGGCCGATCCGGTCCAGCTCGGCGAGGTCGTCGCCGGAGAGGGCCAGCCCGGCGCCGGCGACGTTCTCGCGCAGGTGCGCGACGGACTTGGTGCCGGGGATCAGCAGGATGTTCGGCGAGCGCCGCAGCAGCCAGGCCAGGGCGACGCCCATCGGCGTCACCCCCAGGCGTTCGGCCACCGCCGACAACGCCGAGGACTGCAACGGGGTGAACCCGCCGAGCGGGAAGAACGGCACGTAGGCGACGCCCTGCCGGGCCAGCTCGTCGATCAGGTCGTCGTCCTGGCGGTGGGCCAGGTTGTACAGGTTCTGCACGCAGACGATCGGCGCGATCGACCGCGCCTCGGCCACCTGTTCCGGCGTCACGTTACTCAGGCCCAGGTGGCGGATCAGACCCTCCTGCTGGAGCGTGGCGAGCGTGTCCAGCGCCTCGGCGAGCGATCCGGGGTGCGGCCCCGTGGCGTCGCCCAGCCGCAGGTTCACCAGGCCGAGCGCGTCCACGCCGAGCGTCTCCAGGTTCTCCCGGACCTGCCGGCGCAGGCTCTCCGGATCCCGTGCGGTGGGCCAGCCGCCCTGCTCGTCCCGGTCCGCGCCGACCTTGGTGACGACGTGCAGCGAATCCGGGTACGGGTGCAGCGCCTCCCGGATCAGCCGGTTGGTGACGAACGGCCCGTACGCCGCGCTGGTGTCGATGTGGGTGATGCCGAGCGCGACCGCCTCGCGCAGCACCGCCAGGGCGCCGTCGTGGTCGGCGGGCGGTCCCATGACCCAGGGGCCGGCGAGCTGCATCGCGCCGTAGCCGAACCGGGTGACGGTCAGGTCGCCCAGCGTCCAGTTGCCGCCGGGAAGGGTGGTGCGGGCCATGCGTGTACCTCTTGGCTCTCGTCGTCCGTCACGGGCGCCGCCGGATCACAGCGCCCGGCCTCCACTATCGGGGTGTAACTTTCCGGGGGGAAGTAGGCACCTCAAAGTGCGTAGCTCACCGGCGTGGCAGGAGCAGAGCATGAGCAAGGCCGAGTACGACGCGTTCCTGGCCCAGTGCCCCAGCCGGCAACTGCTCGACCGGATCACCGACAAGTGGGTCACGCTGGTGCTGGCCGCGTTGCGTACCGACGGCTCGCACCGGTTCGGAGCGGACTGCGCCGGTGAGCCGCGACCGAGGCGATACTCCGAGCTGTTCCGCACGCTGCCCGGGGTCAGCCAGAAGATGCTCACCCAGACGCTGCGCGCCCTGGAGCGCGACGGAATGATCACCCGCACCGTGGAGCCGACGGTGCCGGTGACTGTCACCTACGAGCTGACCGACCTCGGGTACTCCCTGCACGAGATGATCCGGGGCCTGAAGACCTGGGCCGAGACGCACATGGACGACGTGCTCGCCAACCGGGCGACCTACGACAGCCGGGTCTGAGCCGTCCGCTCAGGCGCGGGCGGTGTGGCGGCCGGTGATCGGCGCGTTTCCCGGCGCGAGGTCGGCCCAGCGGGTCGTCGGCCGGTGCACCACCAGATCGGTGGTCCGTAGCCCGTCCGGGTCGGCCCGCTGCGGGTCGAGCAGCGCCGACAGCAGAGAGATCCCCGGGTTGTGGGCGACGAGCAGCACCGTCCCGGCGGTCGGCTCGACCGTCCACAGCAGCTCCAGCAGCTGATCCGGAAGCGCGTCGTACGCGGTCGGCTCGTAGCGCACCGCGGGAGCCGAGCCCGCGGGACCGCCCTCCGGCGGGGAACCGCTCATGCCCATCGCCACGTCGTGCCAGGTCTGCCGGGTGCGCCGGGCGGGCGAGCAGAGGACCACGTCGGGGAGCAGCCCGTGCCGGGCCAGCCAGGCGCCCGCGGTGGCGGCGTCGGCGTGCCCGCGCGCGGTGAGCGACCGGTCCGTGTCCGGGAGGTCACCGGACTTCTCGGCCTTGGCGTGCCGCAGCAGCACCAGCGTCCGCTGCCCGTTCCTGCCGTCCGTCATACCGCCCAGCTTGCCTGATTGACGATCAAAGCGCCTGGGTATGTCGATGTGTGCCGCTACCTCATCCATGGCCGCGGCGGGCAGGAAACGCCAGCAGGACGCCAAGGAGGCGAAGTCATGGGCATCGGTGCCAGCATCTTCCTCATCGCGCTCGGCGCGATCTTCGCGTTCGCCATCGACGCCAATCTGGGATGGCTGAACCTCAACGTGGTGGGCTGGGTGCTCATGCTCGCCGGCGTCGCCGGCCTGCTCACCACGCTCTACTTCTGGAACAGCCGCCGCCGGGTCGTGGCCGCCCCGGTACGCGAGCAGGTGGTCGCCGAGCCGGTGGTGCCGGTGCGTGACGACCGCGTCGTGCGCGAGGAGTACCGCGAGGTGCGCCGCCCGGGCTCGGGCTACCCGGCCTGACCTCCCGAACCCGAGGGCCCCGCAACGGCGCGGGGCCCTCGCGCATGTCCGGGTCCGCCCGGCTCAGGCGAACAATGCGAAGTAGATCGCGATGTGGTGGCAGATCGCGGCGACGAGCGTGCAGGCGTGGAAGAACTCGTGGTGCCCGAAGACGGTGGGCCACGGGTTCGGCCGGCGCAGCGCGTAGAACACCGCGCCCACGCTGTAGATCGCGCCGCCCACGCTCAGCAGCACCAGCGCGGTGACGCCACCGGCATGAAGGATCTGCGGCAGCATGGCCACCGCCACCCAGCCGAGCGCCAGGTAGAGCGGGGCGGAGACCCAGCGCGGCGCGTGCGGCCAGATCAGCTTCACCGCCACGCCCGCGATCGCGCCGCCCCAGACCAGGCTCAGCATGATCGTGGCCTGCCGGTTGTCCAGCAGCAGCGCGCAGAACGGTGTGTAGGTGCCGGCGATGAACACGAAGATCATCGAGTGGTCCATCCGGCGCATGATCTGGTAGCCGCGTTCGGACCAGACCCGCCGGTGGTAGAGCGCGCTGGTGCCGAACAGTCCGCACACGGTGAAGCTGTAGATCAGGCAGCTCACCAGCGGCGCCCAGCCGGGACGGCCGGCGGCGATCGAACACAGCACGATGCCGCAGACGAGAGCGGCGAAGAACGCGTATGCGTGCAGCCAGCCGCGCATGCGCGGCTTCCCGATGTCGGCCGGCCGGAGCCGGAACGGTGCGGAGGTCGTCACCTCAATAGGTTACGACGGCGTAGGTTACTTGCAAGTAGTGTGGACCGTCACGTCAGCCGACGGGAGGATGACCGGATGCGGATCCGGCCGGCCGGGGCGTACGCCCTGCTCCTCGACTGCGACGACGCGGAGCAGGCGCAGGCGTGGCAGGCCGAGCTGTGGCACCGCCGCGAGGCCGGCGAGCTGACCGCCACCGAGATCGTCCCCGGCGCGGTCACCGTGCTGCTCGACGGCGTACCGGACCCCGAGGCGGCCGCCGCCCGGATCACCGGCTGGCGGCCCCGGACCGCCGCCTCCGGCGCGGCCACCGCCGAGGTCCGGGTGCCGGTCATGTACGACGGCGAAGACCTCCCACGCGTCGCCGGGCACTGGAACGTCGACGTGCCCGCAGTCGTCGACCGGCTGCGGCGCACCGAGTTCCGAGTCGCGTTCTGCGGGTTCGCGCCCGGGTTCGCGTACCTGACCGGGCTGCCGCCCGAGCTGGCCGTGCCCCGGCTCGCCACACCGCGTACCCGGGTGCCGGCCGGCTCGGTCGCGCTCGCCGGCCCGTACGCGGGCATCTACCCCGCCGCGTCACCGGGCGGCTGGCTGCTCGTCGGCCGCACCGACCTGCCGCTGTTCGACGTGCACGCCGACCCGCCGGCCCGGCTCACCCCGGGCACCCGCGTCCGGCTGGCCGACGCACCGTGATCGAGGTGCTGCGGGCCGGCGCGCTCACCACCGTCCAGGACCAGGGCCGGCCCGGGTGGGCGCACCTCGGCGTACCCCGCTCCGGCGCGCTCGACCCGGCCGCCCTGCGCCTGGCCAACCGGCTCGTCGGCAACGACGAGCACGCCGCCGGGCTGGAGATCACCCTGACCGGCTGCGCGCTGCGCGTCACCCGGGCGGTGGCTGCCGCCCTCACCGGGGCCGCGGCCGACGTGGTCGTCGAGTGGCCGGCCGGAGCCGCACGGCGGCGCCCGGGGGACGTGGGACGGCCGCTCGCGCTGCCCGCCGGGGCGGTGCTGCGCGTCGGACCGGCCCGCGCCGGGGTACGCACCTGGCTGGCCGTCAGCGGCGGGATCGCGGTCGAGCCGATGCTCGGCAGCCGCGCCACCGACACGCTCTCCGGCCTGGGGCCGCCGCCGCTGCGCGACGGGGACCGGCTGCCCCTCGGCACCCCGGCCGGTCCACCCGCACCCGTCGACCTCGCCGTCACGCGGCCCGTCCCGGACGAACTGCGGCTCACCGTGCGTCCCGGCCCCCGGCAGGACTGGTTCACCCCCGAGGCGCTGGAGCTGCTGTGTCGCGACGCGTACACGGTGAGCCCGGACAGCAACCGGGTCGGCGCTCGGCTGGCCGGCGCGGCCCTGCCCCGCGCGGTCGCCGGCGAACTGCCCAGCGAGGGCCTGGTGCTCGGCGCGGTGCAGGTGCCGCCGTCGGGCCAACCGCTCGTCTTCCTGGCCGACCACCCGACCACCGGCGGGTACCCGGTCATCGGGGTGGTGGACGACGTGACCCCGCTCGCCCAGGCCCGGCCAGGCACTACGGTGACGTTTCATGGACCTCAACGCTGACCTGGGCGAGGGATTCGGAAGCTGGCGGCTGGGCGACGATCACGCACTGCTCGACCTGATCAGCTCCGCGAACGTTGCCTGCGGCTTCCACGCCGGTGACGCGGCCACCATGCACCGGGTCTGCGCCGGCGCCGCCGAACGCGGCGTCGCGGTGGGCGCGCAGGTCGGCTACCGCGACCTCGCCGGCTTCGGCCGGCGGCACATCGCGTACGACTTCGCCGAGCTGCGCGACGAGACGATCTACCAGCTCGGGGCGCTCGACGCCTTCTGCCGCCTGTACCGCACCCGGGTCCGCTACCTCAAACCCCACGGCGCGCTCTACCACGCGGCGGCCCGCGACGAATCGCAGGCCGCCGCGCTGGTGGCGGCGATCAGCGGGTACGACCACGAGCTGCCGGTGCTCTGCCAGCCCGGCACCGTGCTGGCCCAGCTCGCGGCCGGTGCCGGCCTGCGGGTGGTGGCCGAGGGCTTCGCCGACCGCAACTACCTGCCCAACGGCACGCTGGTGCCGCGCAGCTCACCGGACGCGCTGGTGACCGACCCGGAGCAGGTGGCCGTCCGGGCGGTACGGATGGCAGTCGAGCGCACGCTCGTCGCCGTGGACGGGACGGTCGTCCCCGCCCCGGTCGAGTCGATCTGCCTGCACGGCGACAGCCCCGGCGCGGTGCGCTGCGCGGAACTGGTTCGCGCCGCGCTCATCGACGCCGGGGTGACCCCCACCCCGTTCGCCTGAACGGGACGGTCAGGACTCGTCCATGCCGCGCAGGACCAGCGGCACGCGGGTCGTGCCGCCGCTGACCACCCGCACCGGGACGCCCCAGTCCTGCCGGGTCAGGTGGCAGGCCGCGTGCTCCACGTCGGCGTCGCAGGTCGCCGCCTGGGCGGTCACCTGGAGCACCCCCTGCGCCACGTCGCCGCTGACCACCAGCTTGCGGGACAGGTCGGTGGTCGTGCCCGCGCCCTCGACCAGCAGCTCCGGTGGGGACGCCGAGACCACGAGCCGGGTCGACGGCCCGTACGTCTCGTCGAGCTTCTGCCCCGGCGCCGGCGTGAAGATCACGTCGAGCGTCAGCTCACCGGCCGCCACGTCGGTGGGCTTGCGCTCCAGCCGGTGCCGGGGGCCGTCCACCGTGTTCGCCCCGGCCGACGTCAGCGCGCCCGGCGCCAGCCGGGTCAGCCGGTGCGCGGCCGACTCGACCACCAGCACGTCGCCCTCACCGGTGAGCACCAGGTCGCTCGGCTCGGCCAGCCCGTCCGCCACGGTGCCCACCTGCCCGGTCTCCGGGTCGAAGCGGCGCACCGCACCGTTGTACGTGTCGGCGATCAGCACCGAGCCGTCGGGCAGCGCGCACACGCCCAGCGGGTGCTGGAGCAACGCCTGGTCGGCCGGGCCGTCGACGTGCCCGAAGTCGAACAGGCCCTGACCGACGGCGGTGTGCATCTCACCGCTCTCGACCCACCGGATCGCGCTGGTCTCGCTGTCGGCGACCCAGAGGCGGGCGCCGTCGGCCGACACGGACAACCCGGACGGCTGGGCCATCCACACGTCCGGCAGCGGGCCGTCGCGCAGCGCCTCGACAGTCGTTCCGGCGTACATGCCGGTGGTCCGCTTGATCGGGTCGAACCACCAGAGCTGGTGGATGCCGGCCATCGCCACGATCACCCGGTCGTCGTACCAGGCCACGTCCCAGGGGGACGACAGGTCGACCGCGCGGGCGTCGTGCGCGTGGTCGTCGACAGTCGAACGCCACTGCCGCCCGGTGCCGGCCACGGTGACCACCTCGCCGGAGGACAGCCGCACGCCGCGCAGCAGGTGGTTGACCGTGTCCGCGACGACCACGTCGTAACCGGCCACCTCGGCCACGTGCGGCGGCAGCAGGCAGAGCCCCTGCGGCTCGGCGAACGTGGCGGCGGAGGCCGGGCCGTCCGTCCGGCCCCGGGAACCGGCGCCGATGCGGCGGACCACCGTCTCGCCGTCGGCGGCCAGCTCGACCAGAGAGTGCCGGGCCGAGTCGCTGACCAGCAGGTTCCCGCCGTCGAGCGGCAGCGCCTTGCCGGGGAAGCGCAGGACGGTGTCCGGCTCGGCCGGCGGCACGTACGGGCCCTCGCCCCGGTGCAGCGTGCCCTTCGCCTCGTGGGTGGAGATCAGCTCGTCGATCAGCCGGGCGAGCCCTTCGGCGTGCCCCTCGCCGGCCATGGTGGCGACCACGTACCCCTCGGGGTCCACCACGGCGAGCGTCGGCCACGCCTTGGCCGCGTACTGCTGCCACATGTCCATCTCGGCGTCGTCGAGCACCGGGTGGTGCACGCCGTACCGCTCGACGGCCGCGGCCAGCGCCGCCGGGTCCTTCTCGTGCTCGAACTTCGGCGAGTGCACACCGATCACGACCAGGACGTCGCCGTACTTGTCTTCGAGCGGGCGCAGCTCGTCGAGCACGTGCAGGCAGTTGATGCAGCAGAACGTCCAGAAGTCGAGCAGAACGATCTTGCCCCGTAGGTCGGCCAGTGTGACGGCCTTGCCGCCGGTGTTCAGCCAGGCCCGACCCCGCAGTTCCGGTGCCCGTACGCGTGCGCTCATGCCTCCATCGTGCCGCACCGGCCGGGCGCGCTCCCGGCGATCCGGGGTGAACAGACGCACACCGGAACGGCGCGGAGCGCCCACCCCGTGAGGGATGGGCGCTCCGCGTCCGTGTGGTTACTGGCCGGCGGGCTTCAGGCAGAGCACCCGGGTGGTCCCGCCGCCCTCGACCGAGACCGAGGGCTGCGACAGATCGGCGCACTTGTCCTTGTTGTCCACCTTCGACACCACGCTGAACGCGCCCGGCTCACCGCAGTCGGCGGCCACCGCGCTCGTGCCGGACTGCTTCACGCAGGAGCCGACCGCCGGGTCGAAACCGGCCGGCTTGTCGTCGCCGACCTTGCCGAGCAGCGTCAGCAGACCGAGCGGCACGGCGAGGATGAGTACCGCCGCGACCAGCACGGCGGCGAGCACCCGGCCGTTGCGCACCTTCGGCGGGGGCGCCTCGGTCTGCGACTCGGTGGCATCCGGCTTGAACGCGTCGAAGCGGCCCTGCTCCGGCTCGGTGCCGGGCCCGTCCTGCGACCAGGCCGGCGGCGCCTGCTGGGGCGGCGGCGGGAAGGCGTTCGCGCCACCCGCCGGACCCTGGCCGGGCACCGCGACTGAGGCACGTCCACCGGCCGACGGGCCGAACCGGTCCGGCTCGCCGAACGGCTCCGGCCGACCGGCCGGGCTGCCGAACGGCGCCTGCTGCCCGCCGGGGCCGCCGAACGCGTCCTGCTGGCCGCCGGGGCCGCCGAACGGCTCGGGCTGGCCGCCCGGCGCGCCGAACGGGTCCGGCCGGCCACCCGGGCTGCCGAACGGGTCCTGGCCGCCGGGAGCGCCGTACGGGCTCTGCTGGCCGCCGAACGGGTCACGGCCGGCGTCGGGCTGCTCGCCGCCCGGGTGCACGCCGTTGGCGGGACGGGTGTTGCCGGGTGGGTCCACGAAGGACGGCACCCCGACCGGGAACGACGGCGGCGCGGCGGGCGAGGAGGGCGCGCCGGCGTACCCGTGCGGGCCGTCGGCGTCCTCGGAGCGCGACTGGGGACCGGGGAAGCCGTTGCCGGGCGCCCCGTCCTGGCCGGGGAACCCGGGCTCGTCCTGCTCGGGGGCGTCCTCGGGCTCCGGGCGGGCGGGCCGGCCGTACACCCGGGGCTGCGGCGTGGGGCCGCTGGTCGGCAGCGGCTGGTCGGACGGCGGGGTGACCCGGCTGGCCACCGGGACCGACGCGCTCGCCGAGACCGGGCCGCCCTCCGGGGAGGTACGCGGTCCGGGAACGGCGGGCGACTGCGGCTCCTCGGCACGGGACGCGCCCCAGGCACCGTCGCCGCGCTCCGGCTCGTACCCCTGGGGTTCGGTGCCAGGGTGGTCGGTGGGCGGCGACGCGGCGAGCGCGGCGCCCGGCACCCGCTGCTGCTGCGCCGGAAGCGGCACGGCGTTGCCGGGAGAGATGCCCGGCGCGGGGGCGGGCTGGTAGGCCGGGGCGGAGTCCTCGGACCGGCCCCACGCCTCGGCCGGCGACCACGGCTCGGGGGCACGCTCGTCCTGGTTGCCGCCCCAGCCGGCGGGTGCGTCGGTCGACGGCACGGACACGCTCGCGCGGGCCTCGGCCGGCGCGGCGGCGCCCCAGGCGGGCTGCGCCGGCTCGTCCGACGGCCGCCCGGGCTCGTGCTGCTGCGGTACGGAGGCCGCGCCGCTCCAGGAGCCGGCCTGCTCGCCGGAGTCACGCTGCTGCGGCACGGCGGCGCCGTCGCCCCAGCCGCCGGACTGACGGTTCGGCTCCCAGCCGCCCGGCTGTGCCGGCTCGGCGGGGTTCGCGGCGCGCCCGGCGGCCCAGCCGCCGGAGCGGTCCGGGTCCTCGGTGCGGGCCGGCTCGTCCCAGCCGCCGGACCGGTTCTCGGCCTGCGGTGCGGGCCAGCCGCCGGAACGCTGTCCCTCGTCGTGCTGCGGCCCAGCGGTCGCCCGCCAGCCACCGCTGTCCTCGGTGGAGCGGTTGTCCTGATCGGACTGCTCCGGAGTGGACCAGGCGTTGTCCGGCCGGGCGGTGCCGGGCACCGAGACCGCGGCGGCGGCACGGGCGGGCGGGTCGGCCGGCGGCCAGGTGGCGCCGGTCTGCTGGCCCGGCGCCCAGGCCGGCTGGCTCTCGCGTGGGGTCCAGCCGCCCGAGCGGTTCGGGTCGTCGGGCGCGGCGGGCTGCTCGTCGCGCGGGGTCCAGCCACCGGAGCGGTTCGGGTCGTCCGGCGGCGGGGTGGCGGCCCAGCCACCGGCGCGACCGGAGGCGTCCTCGTGCTGCCCGCCGGTGGGCGCGAAGCCGCCGGAGCGGTGCGGGTCGTCCGCGGGGGCGGGCGTGACCCAGGTCTCGTTCGGCACGGTGGCCGGGGCGGGCACGTATCCGGTGCCGCGGGCGGCCGGGTCACCGGACGGAGACCAGCCCTGCTGCTGTTCGCCGGAGTTCCATCCGGGACGGTTCTGCTCGGCGACCCAAGGGGCCTGTGACGGCTCGGCCGGGCTGCCCGGCGGCGTGGCGGCCCAGGCGGGCGGAGCCTGCTCGGCGCCGCGGTCCGGGCCGGACTGCTCCTGGCTGCCCCAGGCGGGGCCACCGGAACCGGCCCAGGCGGGACTGCCCTGGTCGGTGCCGCCCCAGGCGGGCTGCGGGACCTGGGCGGTGGCCCGCCCGGTCACCGGCTGGCCCGCGGGCGGGGCCCACGCGGGCGGCTGGTCGTCGTTCGCGGCCCAGGCCGGGGCCGGCTGCGCGGGCCGACCGGCCGGCGGGGGCGGTGCCCAGCCGAGGTCGGGCGCGCCGTTGTACCCGTTGTCCTGCTGCGCCGGCTGATCGCCGTACGGCACCGGTCCGCCGGTGCCCGGCGACACCTCGCCCGGCTCCTGGCCGGGGCGGTGCGGAGCCTCGGACGTCATGGGTGCGCCTCCTCCATCACAGGTCGGCCGCCGATGCCGGTCGGGGAACCGTCGGCATGGCTACCGGCGTCGCCGGCGGGTACCGGCCGTGCGGGCTCCCCGCACCGTATCCGGTGGTCGCCCGGAGCCGCCCGGGGAGCATCAGCCGTCACCGTCGGTCACCGGACGACGTCGATGGGTTTCACTTGCCCGCGTCGGCCCGGAACCAACCGGTTGGCGACCGTGCCAACCGTACCGGGCGGTGGAGCGAGGTGGAATCCCGGTGCCGACCGATGCCGATACGCCGAAGACCCGCCCGGTGCCGGGCGGGTCTTCGGACTGGAGGAGGTGAGAAAGGTCGATGGCGTCAGCTCATGTGACGCTGGGCGATGGCGAGAAGCTCCTCGCGGACCGCGGGCGAGTTGGCGGAGCGCAGCGCGTGCTCGATGGCGCGGGCGCGGCGGTTGGCGTCGCGGCGGGTGCGGATTCGCTCGATCATGCTCATCTTGGGTCTCTCCTCCTGGCTATTCGGTTGTCAGCCCCTTGATGTCTCTATTTAAGCGCACCGGGACGCCCATCGCCATCGATTATTAGGTGAGCTGAACCACGTACCTACGGATCGTAGGTGTTCACACCCTCAGATCCGACGAATCCGTTCCCAAAAAAGTCACGGCCGGTGTGCCGGGCGTTCACCCTTGGCACACCGGCCGTGACCGGAGCGTGGTGCGTCAGGTCCAGGCGAGCAGCGCCGCCTCCGGGTCGGCCAGGAAGTCGCCGATGTCGCGGAGGAACTTCGAGCCCAGCTCACCGTCGATGATCCGGTGGTCGAAGGACAGGCCCAGCGTGGTCACCAGGCGCGGCTTCACCTTGCCCTTGTGCACCCACGGCTGCTCCCGTACCGCGCCGAAGGCGAGGATCGCCGACTCGCCCGGGGGCAGGATCGGCGTACCGGTGTCCACGCCGAAGACGCCGACGTTGGTGATGGTGAGCGTGCCGCCGGACATGTCCGCCGGGGACGTCTTCCCCGACTTCGCGGTCTGCACCAGATCCGTCATCGCGTCCGCCAGCTCGCGCAGCGAGAGCCGCCCGGCGTCCTTGATGTTCGGCACGATCAGGCCACGCTCGGTGGCCGCCGCGATGCCGAGGTTGACGTACTCCTTCACCACGATCTCGTCGCCGGCCCAGGTCGAGTTGACCATCGGGTGCCGCTTGACCGCCAACAGCACCGCCTTGGCGACCAGCAGGAGCGGCGAGACCCGCACGTCCCGCCACTCGCGCCGGTCGCGGAGCCGGTCCAGCGCCTTCATCGCCCGGGTCACGTCGACGGTCAGGAACTCCGTGACGTGCGGGGCGGTGAACGCCGAGCGGGCCATGTTCTCCGCGGTGAGCTTGCGTACCCCCTTGACCGGGATGCGCCGCTCGCGGTCCGCGCCGAAGCTCGCGGCCGACGCGGCCGGTGCCGCGACCGTCAGCGGCTCGGCCGCCGCCGGGGCCGCGGTCGCCGCACGCTGTACGTCCTCACGGGTGATCGAGCCGAGCGGACCCGAGCCGGTGAGCGTGGCCAGGTCGATGCCGAGATCCTTCGCCAGCTTGCGGACCGGCGGCTTGGCCAGCACCGGGCCGGAGACCCGGCCGTTGCCGTTGACCGCCGGCGTGGGAGCGGGCGCCACCGGGGCGGGAGCGACAGGCGCGGGTGCCACCGGGGTGGCGGCCTGAGCCGGTGCCGGCGCGTCGCCCTTGCGCGGGCGGCGCTTGGCCGGGGCGTTGCGCGGGCCGTAGCCGACCAGCACCGCGGTACGCCCACCCGGGGCGACACCGCCGATCAGACCCGGCTCGACCATGCCCTCGGCGGGCGCGACCTGGACCGCGGCCAGCGACGCGGCCGACGGGGTGGGCAGCTCCGACGCCGGGGTGGCGGTGGTCGACTCCTCGATCGGCCCGGCGTTCGGGTCGGTGTCGATCGCGATGATCGGCACGCCGACCTCGACCGTCGACCCCTCCGGGTGGAAGATCGCCTGCACCCGGCCGGCCCACTTCGCCGGGATCTCGACCGCCGCCTTGGCGGTCTCCACCTCGACGATCGGCTGGTTCAGCTCGATGTCGTCGCCGACCTTGACCAGCCACGCGAGGATCTCGCCCTCGGTAAGGCCCTCGCCCAGGTCGGGAAGGTTGAACTCCTTGATCCGGGACATGCCGCTCACCAGCCGAACGTGCGGTCGACGGCGTCGAGCACCCGGTCCAGGTCGGGCAGGTACTCCTCCTCCACCCGGGCGGCCGGGTAGGGGGTGTCGAAGCCGGTCACCCGCAGCACCGGGGACTCCAGGGAGTAGAAGCACTCCTCGGTGATCCGGGCCGCGATCTCCGACCCGAGACCCAGGTTGCCCGGGGCCTCGTGCACGACCACGCAGCGGCCGGTACGCCGCACCGACTCGTACGCGGCGGTCAGGTCCAGCGGCGAGATCGTGCGCAGGTCGATGACCTCCAGCTCACGGCCGTCCTCGGCGGCGGCGGTGGCCGCGTCGAGCGCGGTGCGCACCATCGGGCCGTACGCCAGCACCGTCGCGTCGGTGCCGGGCCGCGCGACCCGGGCCGAGTGCAGCGGGTACGCGTCGGCGATCGGCGCGTCCAGGTCCACCGGACCCTTCTCCCAGTAGCGCCGCTTCGGCTCCAGGAACACGATCGGGTCGTCCGACGCGATCGCCTGCTGGATCATCACGTACGCGTCCTGCGGGTTCGCGCAGCTCACCACCTTGAGACCGGCGGTGTGCGCGAAGTACGCCTCGGGCGACTCGGAGTGGTGCTCGACCGCGCCGATGCCGCCGCCGAACGGGATGCGGATGACCATGGGGATCCGCACCTTGCCCTGCGAGCGGTAGTGCATCTTCGCCACCTGCGACACGATCTGGTCGTACGCGGGGTAGACGAAGCCGTCGAACTGGATCTCGCAGACCGGCCGGAAGCCGCGGATGGCCAGGCCGACGGCGGTGCCGATGATGCCGGACTCGGCCAGCGGGGTGTCGATCACGCGCTGGTCGCCGAAATCCTTCTGGAGGCCGTCGGTGATCCGGAACACGCCGCCGAGCTTGCCGACGTCCTCGCCCATGATGACGACCTTGGGGTCGTTCTCCAGGGCCCGCCGCAGGCCGGTGTTGAGCGCCTTGCCGAGGGTGAGCGTCTCCGTGGCCATCAGTGCGCGCTCCCCTCGAAGGACTCCATGTACTGCGTGAACCGGGCCCGCTGCTCGTCCAGCTCGGGAGAGCCGTTGGGGTAGACGTGGTCGAACATGGTCACCGGCTGTGGGTCGGGCATGGCGAGCACGCGCTCGCGCAGGTGCACCGACTCGGTGCGGGCCTGCTCGTCGACCTCGGTGAAGAACGACTCGTCGGCGATCTTCTGCTTGGTCAGGAACGCCTTCATCCGGGCGATCGGGTCCTTGGCCTGCCACGCCTCGACCTCGCTGGCGATGCGGTAGCGGGTCGGGTCGTCGGAGGTGGTGTGCGCGCCCATCCGGTAGGTGTACGCCTCGATCAGGCTCGGGCCCTGGCCGTTGCGCGCGTTGTCCAGCGCGTGCCGGGTCACCGCGTACGACGCGAGCACGTCGTTGCCGTCCACCCGGACGCCGGGGAAGCCGAACCCGCCGGCCCGCCGGTACAGCGGCACCCGGGTCTGCCGCTCCAGCGGCTCGGAGATGGCGTACTGGTTGTTCTGGCAGAAGAACACCAGCGGGGCGTTGAAGACGCTGGCCCAGACGAACGACTCGTTGACGTCGCCCTGGCTGGTGGCGCCGTCGCCGAAGTAGGCGATGACCGCCTCGCCGTCCTCGCCGCCGGTCTTGCCGTCCATGGCGACACCCATGGCGTACCCGGTCGCGTGCAGGGTCTGCGCCCCGATGACGATCGTGTACATGTTGAACTTGAACTCGTTCGGGTCCCAGCCGCCCTGGTCGACGCCGCGGAACAGGCCCAGCGGCATGATCGGGTCGATGCCGCGGCAGTAGAGCACGCCGTGCTCGCGGTAGGTCGGGAAGGCCATGTCCTGGGTACGCAGTGCCCGGCCGGAGCCGACCTGCGCGGCCTCCTGGCCCAGCAGGCTGGCCCACAGGCCCAGCTCGCCCTGGCGCTGCAGGGCGGTGGCCTCGGCGTCCAGCTTGCGGACCAGCACGAGGTCGCGGTAGAGCCCGCGGTACTCCTCGTCGGTGAAGTCGACGCGGTACTCGGTCCCGTCCGGGCCGAGCGCGCTCTCGATCCGCTCACCCTCGGGGGTCAGCAGCTGTACGAGTTCCGGTTCACCGGTCGCGGCGGCGCGTCTGGTGCGGGGTGCGGCCCGCTTGCTGCGGGTGGCGGCCCCGGGGTCGCCCTTTGCCATCCGTCTCTCCCTGTCTGTCTGCGCCGGCGCCGGGGGTTACCCGAGCCGAGCACCTCGTGCGCCCGCCCGGCTGGTGCCGGGTCGGTCCCTGGCGACCGCGCCTGACCCCGGTAGGGGTTGCCGCGCGGCGTGAGCCGGAGTCGGTCGGTGACAGACCCAGGCCCGGGAGCGCCGGCGCCGTTCCGCACCAGCCGCGGGGTACGCGGAGGTGGCGGCTGCGTTGCCGTCGTGTCTGAATGATTGCAGAGGAGGTGAGCGGGCCCACAGTATGGCCTCCCTCGCCGGTGAGGTTCCATCGGGTTCATGACGGATAAGCGCTTTTGTCCGCAGTGGCGGGTGCGGCCGACGTACAAAATGTGTGTCGACACGCGGTTGCGGCTGGTGAACTGAGCGTCACTGGGTCAAGCTGGCGATGAGCCTCCGCGCGGCATTTGTCCTAATATCCGCGCGTGCTCTCCCGTCCCGTCCGTCGTGAGGAGTGTGCCGGTGTCCGAACCAGAGGGTCCGCCCGGTACGCCCTTCCTCGGCCGGCACCGGGCGCTGCCCGCCTCCCCGTACCGCCGGGTCGTGGGCGCGCACCGCGCCCCCGGAACAGGCGGCCCCAGCCGCGGCTACCTGCTCACCGTGGCGTTGCTCGCCGGCACCGCGTCGATGCCGATCCTCGCCGCGATCAGCACCGGATCGGCCAGCGTCGGCAACAGCGCCCTCCCCGACACCAGCACCCCGTTCCTGCCGACCCCCTCGGTCGGCCCGGTGGTCATCCCGATGCCCCGGGGCACCCAGGCCCCGGCACCGTCCACGCCCACGCCCGCCGTCGACGTGACCTCGGTGCCCCCGGCCCGGCCGGTGCTCCCGGCGGCGCCGGTCCTGCCCGACGACAGCGACCTCGGCGCCCGGCACCGGTCCCGCCCGGTCGCCGCGCCGCCACCGCCGTCCGCGCCGGTCCGGCCCACCCCGGTCCGCCCGCCGCGTCCGTCCCCGGTGCCCTCGCCGACGCCGTCGCCGTCGCCGTCGGATCCGGGTACGCCGAGCCCGAGCCCGAGCCCCGAGCCGTCCGTCACGACCGCCGAGCCGACGGCCACCTCCGAGCCCTCGTCGGAACCGACGTCCGAGCCCTCCGGCCCATCGGGTACGTCCGGTCCACCGGATCCGTCCGGTCCCGCCGACCCGTCAGGTTCCGCCGGTCCGTCGAGTTCCGCCGATCCGTCCGGCCCGGCCAGCCGGTCGGTTTCCCCCACCTCATGATCGACACCACTTCGCCGTGGTGGTGTGGTTCCGGCCGGCTCGATGCAGCCACCTCGCCGAGCTGGTGTGGATCAACGAGGGCGTGAGGTGGCCCGGGGATCGGCAGGTCGCATGATCGACACCACTTCGCCGTGGTGGTGTGGTTCCGGTCGGGCTGATGCCGCCACCTCGCCGAGGTGGTGCCGATCATGCGGGCGCGAATGCCTAGGCCGGGTCGTCGGTGAGGCGGTGGCGGTTCGCCTCGATCCAGGCGTTCAGCGCCTCCGGGTCGTCCGGGTCCACCCCGTCCGCCATGAGCTGGGCCACCGCCGCGGTGGCCGGGCTGCGCCGCTCGCCGGTGCTGTAGAGCCGCGCGAACTCCGGGACCATCTCGGTGATCGCCTCGTCCGTCCGGGCGGCCGCCGACTGCGACAGCCCGCGCTGCCGGGCCGCGTACGCCGCCCAGGCGCGCAGCACCCGGGGCAGCATCGCCGCGTCGTCCATGTCCAGCACGGCCCGGCGGTGCACCCAGTCGAGCAGGAACAGCTCGGCGACCATCGGGCTCCACCGCATCGGGTCGGCGTCCGGGAAGCTGGCCGCGTGGTCGAGCAGCAGGCCGAGGCAGAAGTGCAGCGAGGCCAGCTCGCCGTCGGCCACCTCGGGCAGGCCGAACCGGGTCGCCTCGGGCGAGTCGAGGAAGGCGCGGACCAGGCGGGTGCGCTCCTCGTCGGTGGGCGGCGGCACGACCGCCGGACCGGCCGGCGGGGTCGGCCCGGGCAGTGCGGCGAGGCGGGCGCCCACGAGCGCCCGGTCGGTGGCGAGCGAGCCCTGCGCGGGCAGCTCGGCGAGGTCGTCGGTGACCGCCAGGTGGCGGCTCACCTCGGCGTGCATCCGGGCCGGGTCCTCGGTGCGGAACCAGGTGAACTCGTCCTCGGTGCAGATCTCCCGGGCCTGCTCGACGATCCGTCCGGCCGGGCCGCCGACGAAGACGTCCTTGGTGATGCCGATGTTGTGGTCGACGAGGGCCACCAGGGCGTGCTCCGGGCCGCCCTCCTCCTCGTCGTCGTACGCGAACGTGGCGAGGTAGGAGGTCTGGTCGCCGTACACGTCGCCGTAGGCCCAGGCGCCGGTGACGCGCACCCGGCCGAGCTGGCCGGCCCACGACGGGGCGTACGCGCCGGGCCGGACCCGGGCGGCGCCCTCGGCGTCGGGCACCAGGGCGGCGAAGACGGCCCGCAGTGTGGTCGCGGCGGCGCTGCGGCGCCGGGACGTGGCGGCGAGGAAGCCGGTGACGAACTCGCGGACGGCCTGCTCCCGGTCGTGCTCCGCGACGGCGTAGACGCTGCCCAGCAACGCGGCGCCGAGCATCTCCGCGTCCAGGGCCGAGTCGAGCCTCGTCACGTCGCGCGCGGCGTGCAGCACCGCGTCGTAGGGGGTCTGTGGCGTGGCCATGCATCGACCCTACGCCGCACCGGCCGCCCCCACACCGGTCAGCACGCCGGGTTCAGCGCGGCCCCGCCTCGCGCAGCGCCTCCCGGGCCGTGCCGTAGCGCGCCAGCACCGCCCAGACCGGGTCCAGCACGTACTTCTCCCCGACGCTGCCCACCGAGGTGAGCAGGCGCTCCTCGGCCCGCCGCCGGGCCCGCCGCGCGGCCCACCCCACCACCGGCCGGGTGACCGCCGCGACGAGCAGCCCGGCCAGCAGGCCACCGAGCAGCAGGACCGTGGGCCAGGGCACCACGCCGAGCGTCGGGTGTTCCAGCTCCGGCAGGCCGAGCAGGCGCAGCGCGTACCCCAGGACCAGCCAGGCCAGGCCGGCCAGCGCGGCAAGGGTGACCACCCACTGGATCACGCCCACCACCCGCCACCAGGCGGGCCGCCGGTCCATGCCCAGGTCGGTCGCGGCGACCGCGTGGTCGAGCGCGCCCGGCAGGTCGGCCTGCCGGGCCCGGGCCGCGGCGGTCACCGCGGCCGGCCACGGCGCCGGCAGACCGGCGCCGGACCGGTCGGCCACCGCGCGGATCGCCAGCGTCAGCGCCGAGCGCTGCGCGGCTGTCGGATCGGGTACGGAGGTCGCCGCGACCAGGCTCTCCGCCGGCGCGTCCGGGTCCCGCCCGGAGAGGTGCAACCGGCGCAGCGGATCCGGCCGCAGCTTGCGCCAGCTCCGCAGCATCGGCCAGCCGGTGTTGCCGACCGCCCGGTGCCGGTACGCGCCCTCGACCGCCGCCGCCACCGTCGGCACCCCGGCCGCCCCGGCGAGGGCCCGGGTCAGCTCCTGTGCCGACGCGTCACCGGGCCGGGTGCGCGGCGGCTCCGGCCCCACGAGCGGTTCGAGATCGGCCACCACGGCGTCCACGTCGCCGGAGAGCCGGCGCAGCGCGGCCTGCCGTTCGGCGACCGTACGCTCCAGCTCGGCCCGCAGCCCGTCCAGCCCGTTCGGGTCCACCGCGACGGTCGGCAGCAGCGGCACCCCGCCCAGCCCGTCGGCGTCGAGCAGCCGGCGCAGGTCGTCGAGAACCTTCGGCAGCTCGGTCGGGTGCAGCCGGTCGGCCTGGTTGAGCACCACGACCGTGACGTCCTTGTGCCTGTGGAACTCGCGCAGATAGCTGGTGTGGATCACGCGGTCGGCGTACTTCTGCGGGTCGACCACCCACACCACGAGGTCGACCAGTCCGAGCAGGCGGTCGACCTCCAGCCGGTGGCCGTGCTGCACCGAGTCGAAGTCGGGCAGGTCGAGCAGGACGAGGCCGTGCAGGTTCGACTCGTCGTCGGCGTCCAGCGGGCTCTCCCGGACGAACCGGTGCCGGGGCAGCACCCCGACCCAGTCGAGCAGCCGGACCGCACCGTCGAGCGGACCCCACACGCAGGCGTGCGCGACGCCTGTCGTCGGCCGGCGTACGCCCACCGGCGAGAGGTCGAGCCGCGCCAGCGAGTTGAACAGGCTCGACTTGCCGCTGCCGGTCGCACCGGCCAGCGCTACCACCGTGTGCCGGCCGGAGAGCGCGAGCCGATCACCGGCGCGCTCGACCACCGTGTGCGCGGCGACGAGCTGGGCGTCGGGCACGTCGCCGTCCACCGCCGCGAGGAACCGCTGGATCGCGGTCAGCCGTTCGATCAGGGTGTCCGGGTCGACCCGTTGCTCACCCCGCATCGCCTCGCGCATCCGTCCCACGATGTTGCTCACGGTGCCTTCCTTGCTCGCGACTGCGGGGCTCGCAAGCCCGGCTCACTCCTCGCGCTCACGGGGCCGGTCTCTGTTCGCGACTGCGGGGCTCGCAAAACCGGCTCACTCCTCGCGCTCACGGGGCCGGTCTCTGTTCGCGACTGCGGGGCTCGCAAGCCCGGCTCACTCCTCGCGCTCACGGGGCCGGTCTCTGTTCGCGACTGCGGGGCTCGCAAGCCCGGCTCACTCCTCGCGCTCACGGGCGACCGTCCTGTCCGGGGCCCGGGAACAGGCCGCTGCGGTGCCGGGCCCGCTCGACCTCTACGGCGGCCCAGCGCAGCGCCGCACCGGCGTTGGCGGCCGGGCGCTCGGCCTCGGTGCGGCTCAGGTAGCGCGCGGCCTCCTCGGCCAGCAGCTTGCCGACCCGGTCGAGCAGGTCGACGCGGGCCTTGCGGGCCAGGTTGCGGACCGCCTGGTCGCCGAAGATCGCCTGGAGCACGGTCTGCCCGGCCACCGCCGTGCCGGTGCCTGCGGCGACCTCCAGCCCGGTGGGGATGAACGCGGTGGAGGCGAACACGCCGATCATGACGGCGAGGCCGGTGGCGTTCACCGCGTACGCGGCCGTGCGGGCCACGAACCGCCGGTCGCCGCCCTCGACCCGGACCAGCTCCAGCACGCCGCGCTGCCAGTCGCGGACCAGCTGCTCGGCCCGCTGCGGCAGGTCGGCCGAGGGGTGGGCCAGGTCCGGCTCCAGCAGCGCCGCGCCCGCCGGGTGCGCCTTCCAGCCGGTGTACGCGTTCTCCGCCGCCTCGGCGGCCACCCCGCGCAGCAGCGTGACGAGCTGGGACTCGATCGCGGTACGCAGTTCCGAGGCGGGAGCGGGCCGCCCGGTGACCGCCGCGACCACCCGGTCGCGCAGCCGCCCGATGCGGGCCTCCAGCCCACGGAAGAAGTCGCCGGTGCCGATGAACTCCTGCCACCGGGCCAGTACCTCGCCGCGCAGCAGCCGGCCGTCCTTGAGCCCCTGGTCGACGCTCCGCTCCGCGCTCCGGTACGCGGCCTGGACCCGCTCGTCCAGCGCGTCGGCGGCGGTGACCTGCTCGTCGGCGGCCTCGGCCAGCGCCTCGACCACCGGGTGCAGCGCGGCCAGCGCGCCGTCGAGCGTCTGCCGGACCACGGTGGCGCGGGCGTCGGCGTCGGCGGCGAGCCGGGCGAACCAGTCGCTCAGCGGCGCGGTGATCCGGTCCGGCAGCAGCCCCTGCCCGTCCACCCAGGTCTCCGGGAGCACGAACAGCGGCGAGGCGCCCAGCTCCTGCTCGGCGAGCATCTCGGACAGGTGGGTGGCGATCTCGTCGGCGGCCTCCGGGGGTACCCGGTCCAGCACCATCGCCACTGCGGTGCCCCGGGCGCGGGCGCTGCGGAGCAGCTCCCAGGGGACGGCGTCGGCGTACCGGGCGGCGGTGGTGACGAACAGCCAGAGGTCGGCGGCGGCGAGCAGCTGACCGGCGAGCGCCCGGTTGGCGTCGACCACCGAGTCGATGTCGGGCGCGTCGAGGAACGCCAGGCCGGGCGGCAGCGCCGGCGCGGTGACCAGGTGCAGGGTGCCCGGCTGCTCGCTGGGCTCGGTGGTCCGGGTCAGGCCGGGCAGCAGCTCGCCCTGCCGGAACCAGGCCGCGTCGGTCGGGCTGCACACCAGCACCGGGGAGCGGGTGGTGGGGCGGAGCACGCCCGCCGCGCTGACCCGCGCCTTGACCAGGCTGTTGACGAGCGTCGACTTGCCGGCGCCGGTGGAGCCGCCGACGACCACCAGGAGCGGTGCGTCGAGCCGGGCCAGCCGGGGCAGCAGGTAGTCGTCGAGCTGGTCGGTGAGGCTCGCGGCGGCGTGCCGGGCCGGCTCGGCCGAGGGCAGGGTCAGCGGGAAGCGGGCCGCACTGATCGCCGCGCGCAGGCCGGTGAGCGCGGCGGGCAGGCCGTCGGCGGCGTGAGCAGGCTGGTCGTCGCCCGTGGTGGCTCCGGTGCGGGCTGCGACGGCGGGCGCGCCGGCACGGGTGGCGGAATCGCCATGCGTCGTCACCGCTAAAGCGTGCCCGACCGACGCAAGGTAAGACAACCAGACAGTAGTAACGGTCGGGTTGCGCCGGGTCGGCTCAACCTCGACTTGCGGATTGGCGATCGCGTGGCACTATTGAGTCAAGTTCACTCAACTTGTGGTGCGGTCGCTTTCGGGCGACCCGCCGGGCAGGCCGTCTGACCTGCTCACCCGTTACGAAGCGAGGAAGCGAACATGGCACGTGCGGTCGGCATCGACCTCGGCACGACGAACTCCTGCGTCAGCGTTCTCGAGGGCGGTGAGCCCACCGTCATCGCCAACGCCGAGGGCTCGCGTACGACTCCCTCGATCGTCGCGTTCGCCCGCAACGGCGAGGTGCTCGTCGGTGAGGTCGCCAAGCGCCAGGCGGTGACCAACCCCGACCGGACCATCCGGTCGGTCAAGCGTGAGATCGGCACCAACTGGACCGTCGACATCGACGGCAAGAAGTACACCCCGCAGGAGATCTCGGCGCGCACGCTGATGAAGCTCAAGCGGGACGCCGAGGCGTACCTGGGCGAGCAGATCACCGACGCGGTGATCACCGTCCCGGCCTACTTCAACGACGGGCAGCGCCAGGCCACCAAGGAGGCCGGTGAGATCGCCGGCTTCAACGTGCTGCGGATCGTGAACGAGCCGACCGCGGCGGCCCTGGCGTACGGCCTGGACAAGGGCTCCAAGGAGCAGACCGTCCTGGTCTTCGACCTCGGTGGCGGCACCTTCGACGTGTCGCTGCTGGAGCTGGCCGAGGGCGTGGTGGAGGTCAAGTCCACCAGCGGTGACAACCAGCTCGGTGGTGACGACTGGGACCAGCGCATCATCGACCACCTGGTGAAGACGTTCCGTGGCGAGCACGGCATCGACCTCTCGCAGGACAAGATGGCGATGCAGCGGCTCAAGGAGGCGGCCGAGAAGGCCAAGATCGAGCTGTCCGCCGCCACCACCAGCAACATCAACCTGCCGTACATCACCGCCGGTTCGGCCGGCCCGCTGCACCTGGACGTGACGCTCAGCCGCGCCGAGTTCCAGCGCATGACGCAGGACCTGCTGGACCGCTGCAAGGGCCCGTTCGAGCAGGCCGTCAAGGACGCCGGCATCAAGATCTCGGACGTCGACCACGTCATCCTGGTCGGCGGCTCGACCCGTATGCCGGCCGTGACCGACCTGGTCAAGCAGCTCACCGGCCGCGACCCGAACAAGGGCGTCAACCCGGACGAGGTCGTCGCCGTCGGCGCCGCCCTCCAGGCCGGTGTGCTCAAGGGCGAGGTCAAGGACGTCCTGCTGCTCGACGTGACCCCGCTGAGCCTGGGCATCGAGACCAAGGGCGGCATCTTCACCAAGCTCATCGAGCGCAACACCACCATCCCGACCAAGCGCTCCGAGGTGTTCACCACCGCCGACGACAACCAGCCGTCGGTGCTGATCCAGGTGTTCCAGGGCGAGCGGGACATCGCCGCCTACAACAAGAAGCTCGGCACCTTCGAGCTGACCGGTCTCCCGCCGGCCCCGCGCGGCGTGCCCCAGATCGAGGTCACGTTCGACATCGACGCCAACGGCATCGTGAACGTGCACGCCAAGGACCTGGGCACCGGCAAGGAGCAGAAGATGACGATCACCGGCGGCTCCTCGCTGCCGAAGGACGACATCGAGCGGATGCGCCGGGACGCCGAGGAGCACGCCGACGAGGACAAGCGTCGCCGTGAGGAGGCCGAGACCCGCAACGTGGCCGAGGCGCTCCAGTGGCAGACCGAGAAGTTCCTCGCCGAGAGCGGCGACAAGCTGCCCAGCGAGAACCGTGACCAGCTCAACGAGGCGCTCGGCGACCTGCGCAGCGCCCTCGGCGGGCAGGACATCGAGAAGATCAAGTCCGCCCACGAGAAGCTGGCGCAGGTCTCCCAGCAGGCGGGCTCGCTGCTCTACGCCCAGCAGCAGGAGGGCGAGCAGACCGCCCCGGGCGCGGCCGGGCCGGGTGCCGGCGCGGGTGCGGCCGGTGGCCCGAAGGCCGGTGGCGACGACGACGTGGTCGACGCGGAGATCGTGGACGAGGACAAGAAGTGACTTCCGGTCCCGGACACGATTCGCACGGCAGAGGGATGAGGTAACCGCATGACGGACAAGCCACGAGCGGCCGACCCGGGTGCCACCGGGTCGGCGCCGGGCGCCGGCAAGGACACCGGCGACGAACCCCGGGTCGTCATCCGCGACAAGCGCAAGCTCGGCAAGGTGACCGAGCAGCCGGCGAACGACGCCTCGGCGGCCGACGCGGCCGCCGACGCGCCCGCCGAAGGGCTGGTCGAGGAGGCCGAGGTCGTGGTCGACGAGATCGGCGGCGAGGCCGAGGTCGGCGGTCCGACCGTGGTCGACTCGCCCGCCGAGCCGAAGGGCGGGACCGGCACGGACGCGCCGCTCGGTGCCGAGCTGGAGTCGCTCCGCACCGACCTGGAGGAGCGCACCCGCGACCTCCAGCGGGTGACCGCGGAGTACGCCAACTACCGCAAGCGGGTCGACCGGGACCGCAACCTGGTCCAGGAGCAGGCCACCGGGGCTGTGCTCACCGCGCTGCTGCCGATCCTCGACGACCTGGACCGGGCCCGCGAGCACGGCGACCTGGTGGGCCCGTTCGGCAGCGTGGCCGAGCAGCTCACCGGCGCGCTCACGAAGTTCGGCCTGACCGCGTTCGGCGAGAAGGGTGACCCGTTCGACCCGACCCGGCACGAGGCGGTGGCGCACCAGACCTCCGCCGACGTGACGGAGCCGACCTGCGTGCAGGTCATGCGGCGCGGCTACCAGCTCGGCGAGCGGCTGCTGCGGCCCGCCATGGTCGCGGTCGCGGACCCGGAGTAGTGCCGACCCGTGACGTCCCGCCCGCCCGCACCGGGCGGGCGGGACGACCGGGATTCGACCCGTGGAAGGGGGTGGACCGGTGAGTTCCAAGGACTGGATCGAGAAGGACTACTACGCCGCGTTGGGCGTGGACAAGTCCGCCTCCTCGGACGAGATCAAGAAGGCGTACCGCAAGTTGGCCCGGGAGTCGCACCCGGACCACAACCCCGGCGACACCGGCGCGGAGGAGCGGTTCAAGACCGTCTCCGAGGCGTACGCGGTGCTCGGTGACGAGAAGAAGCGCCGCGAGTACGACGAGATGCGCTCGCTGTTCGGCTCCGGCGCCTTCCGGCGCAGCGCCCGCGGCGCGGGCCAGCCGGGCGGCATGCCGTTCGACGTCTCCGACCTGTTCGGCGGCGGCGCCGGCGCCGGCGACAACCGGTTCAGCGGCGGCGGCTTCACCGACCTGTTCAGCTCGATCTTCTCCGGCGGCGGAGGCGGCGGTGGCCCGGCGCGTCCGCGCGGCCCGGCCCGCGGCCGGGACGTCGAGACCGAGGTGGCGCTCGACTTCGAAGACGCGGTACGCGGCGTCACGCTGCCGCTGACGCTGCGCGCTCCCGGGGTCTGCGACACCTGCCACGGCAACGGCGCGAAGCCCGGCACCCAGCCGGTGGCCTGCCCGGTCTGCCACGGCGCCGGGGTGACCACTCGCAACCAGGGGTCGTTCAGCTTCTCCGAGCCGTGCCGCAACTGCCAGGGCGTCGGCACGATCGTCGAGGAGAAGTGCCCGGAGTGCCACGGCACCGGCGGGGTCACCAAGACCCGCACGCTGAACGTGCGCTTCCCGGCCGGTGTGGCCGACGGGCAGCGGATCCGCCTGGCCGGCCGGGGTGAGCCCGGCGAGCGGGGCGGTGCGGCGGGTGACCTGTTCGTACAGGTGAAGGTCCGCCCGGACGAGCTGTTCGGGCGTACCGGGGACGACCTGACCCTGACCGTCCCGATCACGTACGCCGAGGCGGTTCTCGGCACGGACCTGCGCGTACCGACCCTGGACGGGACGGTGACCCTGCGGGTGCCACCGGGTACGCCCAGCGGGCGGGTGCTGCGCGCCCGCGGCAAGGGCGTCGTACGCAAGGACGGCCGCGCCGGTGACCTGCTGGTCACGCTCGACGTGGTGGTCCCGGCGAAGGTGTCGGACGAGGCGCGGGCGGCGCTGGAGACCTTCGCGGCGCAGACTCCGCCCGCCGCGCGGGAACATCTCGACGCGCGGGTACGTCGATTCAGTTGAGGTCGGCAGCGGAGGTGAGCGGGCATGTCGGAGGAGTACGTCGGCTCGGGTGACCCGGCCTACGAGGCCAAGGTCTTGATGATCTCGGTGGCCGCGCGGATGGCGGGGATGCACCCCCAGACGCTGCGCCAGTACGACCGGCTGGGCCTGGTGCAGGCCGGCCGGGCGTCCGGTGGCGGTCGCCGGTACAGCGTCCGGGACGTGGTGCTGCTCCGCGAGGTGCAGCGGCTCAGCCAGGACGACGGGATCAACCTGGCCGGGGTCAAGCGGATCATCGCGCTGGAGCGGCTGCTCGAAGAGGCGCAGCAGCGGGTGGCCCGGCTGGAGGCGGAACTCGACGCCGCGTACCGGCGGATCGCCGAGCTGGAGTCGCTCGGCGGCTTCCCCCGTGGCGACCTCGTGCCCACCAACCGCACGTCCACCGCGCTCGTCGTCTGGCGTCCGCGCCGCGCTCCCGACCGCTGACCTCGTACCTGAAGGCCGGCGCGCCCCGCTCCCCCGGGGCCGCGCCGGCCTTCGTCGTCCCCCGGGCGGTTCGCGGGCCGGGTCAGGGGAAAGCGGCGTACGGCAGGGTGGGGTCAACTACGCTTTTCCGCAGGGGCAAAAGCCCCAAAGCGGATTCCGGGCTGGCGGGGGGAGTCATGACGGAACCGGCGAAGAAGGTGGCCGAGCGCGCGGAGGAACGGCTGGAGAAGGTGGCCGAGAACGTCCGCGAGCGGTTCGACCGGGTCACCGAGGGACGCTTCAGCGACAAGGTCAAGGAAGGGCGCTTCGCCGACCAGACGGACCACGGCGTGGACCGGGCGCGGGACGACGAGCGGCGCAAGAAGCAGGGCGGGTCGACCTGACGATCCGCCGACGTGCGGGCCGGGATCCACGGGGGATCCCGGCCCGTTCGCCGTGCCGAGGCTGTTCAGGGCGGCCGTCAGAGGCGGCGGTTCTCGCGGACCAGGCCGCCCTCGCACCAGTCCCGGTAGACGAAGAGATCCGGCCGGGCGAGCAGCACCCGGCTGTTGTGCGCCCAGTTGCGCATCAGGTCGTCGCCGGACTTCTCGGCCTGCTCGACCAGCTTGCGGAACCGGCGCTTGGGGTGGGCGCGGAAGTTCGTCCGGATGCCGTCGGCGGCGTAGATGTAGAGGCAGTGCAGCGTGAACCGCCGCGCCGGGCAGCCCTGGTCCATCGCCAGATCGAACAGCGTCTGCACCAGGTGGTCACCGGCGACCAGCAGGTCCCAGTCGGGCGGCATCGAGGTCAGCGGCACCGAATCCGGTTGATAGGCCCACGCCCGAAGCTCGGCGGGCGAGGGATCGACCGGATTGGCGAAGCCGCGGAACGTCTCTTCCTGCACGCTCACCGGCCGACCTTCCGCTTGCGCTGGCGGGGGCGCAGGCCACCCGCGGACCCTGGCTGCTGGGCCGAAACGTTAACGCGGTTGGACGGAGCAGGGGTAGACCTTCCCGGGATCAATTTGACAACGCCGGGCCGGATCTGCCCCACGGCTGATCCGGCCCGGCACCGGGTCAGTCGCCGGCGGCCAGGGGTAGCGGCGCGGGCGGCCGTGCGGCGGCGGCGCGGCTGCGCAGCCACTGCTTGAACCACGGGGTGTCGGGCAGCCGGGCGAGCAGCGGCCCGGTCACCACCGTGATCAACACGTACGCGGTGGCGAGCGCGGCGAGCTTCGGCTCCACCGGGTAGATGGCCGCGACGGCCAGCCCGGCGATGACGATGGAGAACTCGCCGCGCGGGGTCAGCGCCAGGCCGGCCCGCCAACGTCCGGGCTCGGCGATCCCGGCCCGGCGGGCGGCCAGGTAGCCGGTGGCCACCTTCGTCGCCATGGTCACCACTGCCAGCAGCAGCGCGGGCAGCAGTACCGGCGGCATGTCCAGCGGGTTGGTCACCAGCCCGAAGAACACGAAGAAGACCGCGGCGAACAGGTCACGCAGCGGGGAGAGTAGCTCGGTCGCGTGGTGCGCCACCGGCCCGGACAGCGCGATGCCCACCAGGAACGCACCGACCGCCGCGGACACCTGGAGCTTGGCCGCGACACCGGCGACCAGCAGGGTCAGGCCGAGCACCCCGAGCAGCAGCGCCTCCGGATCCTTGGCGGAGAGCGCGGCGGAGATCAGGTGGCCGTACCGGATGGCCACGGCCAGCACCACGACGACGGTGAACACCGCGATGGCGAGCGCGATGCCGCCCTTCATCAGGCCGACCCCGGCGAGCAGCGCGGTGACCAGCGGCAGATAGAGGGCCATCGCCAGGTCCTCGATCACCAGGACGGAGAGGATCACCGGGGTCTCCCGGTTACCGACCCGGCCCAGGTCGCCGAGCACCTTGGCGATCACGCCGGACGACGACACCCAGGTCACGCCCGCGAGCACCACCGCCGCCACCCAGCCCCAGCCGAGCAGGAGCGCGAAGGCGAACCCGGGCAGCGCGTTGAACACCGCGTCGATCAGGCCGGCCGGCGCAGCGGACCGGAGGTTGCCCACCAGCTCGTTGGCGCTGTACTCCAGGCCGAGCATGACCAGCAGCAGGATCACGCCGATCTCCGCGCCGACCGCGAAGAACTCCTCGCTGGCGTTGAGCGGCAGCAGACCACCGTGCCCGAACGCCAGGCCGGCGAGCAGGTACAGCGGGATGGGCGACACGCCGAAGCGGCGGCTCAGCCGGCCGAGCAGGCCGAGCAGGAGCAGCAGCGCACCGACCTCGATGAGCAGGATTGTGGTTTCGTGCATACGCGTCAGCCGTCCGGATCGGTCTCGGCGAGGATCGCGGTCACGCCGTCGAGCCCCTGACGGGTACCGACCACGACGACCACATCGCCGGCCTCGAACCGGAAGGTGGGATCGGGCGAGACGTTCACGGCGCCCTGACGCAGCACGGCCACGATGGACGCGCTGGTCCGGGTGCGTGCCTTGGTGTCCGCGAGCCGCTTGCCGACGTACTTCGACCCCGCCGGGATGGCGATCTGCTCGGTCAGCAGCCCGGCGGCCTGCTCGCGCAGCCCGGAGAGCTGACCCAGCATCAGCGACGCGCCGAGGATGTCGGCCAGCGCCTCCGCCTCGTCGTCGGTCAGGGGTATGTCGTGTTGGCAGGAGTCGGGATCGTCCGGGTCGTAGAGGACCAGGTCGCGACGGCCATTGCGGTGGGAGACCACGCCGAGCCGGCGGCCGGACTCCGTCATCAGATCATGACGTACGCCGATCCCGGGCAGGGCGGTCTGTTCGACACGTACTCGCACGCGGGTGAGGCTACTCCGGGCGCGCACGTGCTGTTTCCGGGGCCGAACCACAGACTGGTCGATGCGGCTCGGGCGGCTCGTCTAGTCCCGTTCGGCTACGAACACGCCGACGCCTTCGAGCGTCTCGGTGAGGCCGGTCGCGCGCAGGATCATCATCGCCTTGCCGACGACGGTGTCGGAGACGCCGTATTCCTTGCACAGTTGGGCGCGGCTCGGCAGCTTGGTGCCGGGTGGCCACTCTCCCGAATCGATCTTGCTCTTCAGTTCGTCTGCGAGCACTTGGTACTGCTGCTTGGGCATACACACTCCCCGGATGGCACGCCCATTCGACCATGCAACCACCTCCAACCTCAAGCAATTGTGGGTCGGTCGTTGACCTACGACTGGTACCGATTGTAGGTTGCTGACGAACGCTCCCGGATGGCACCTGGAGCTTTCCCGGGTCGGGGCGGGCATCCCCCGTGGCTCGTCCCGACCCCCGTCCTCGCGAGAAGGGACAGTGTCGTGCGCAATCTCCTGCGAATACGTCCGAAGCGGCGGGACGCGGGCCCGCCCAACTCCGCACCGGTCGGCGCCTACCGCTCCGCGTCGTACCTTCCGCTCCGGCCCTGGCAGGTGCGGGGCCACCGCTTCCCGACGTGCCGTCGAGGGCTGGATCCCGCCGAGGTCGCGGCGTTCCTCGACCGCGTCGCCGGGGACCTCGCCGCCGCGTACGCCGAAGTCGCTCGAAGCCGGGATGAGACGGTCCGGATCAAGGTTGCGTTACGCGAGTGGCAGTCCCGGCAGGCCCCGTCGATGCGTGACCTGGCCGGGCGGCCGTGACCGGGCGGTACGTGATCCATCTGCCGGTGCGCGCGGCGGATCTGGCCCGGGCGAAGATGCTCGGTCGCACGGCCGGCCGGTCGTTGGCCTTCCTCGCGGTGGTGGAGCTGGGCGGGATCACCGTCTCGGCGGAGGACGACCAGGCCGTACGCCATTGGGTGTTCTGCGACCGCAAGCTGGACGGCGGCCGGCGTTGCGTGCTGCGGCGCCGACCACGAGACTCCCTGCCTCGCGCGTCTCCCGCGTCGCTGAGATCTTGGTACGAAAGGGCCCTTGGAGGGGCCGTTTGCTACCAAGATCTCTCCGGCCGGGCCGGATGGCAGTGACTCAGGTCACAGGGGTGGAGTTGAGCGGAATAGACTCAACTCTGGTTGTGTCATGTCCAGTGGACACGCCGATCCGGGGGAGCCCATGAACACGGAACGTCTCACCACCAAGAGCCGCGAGGCCATCACCGGTGCCGTCGCGCTGGCGAACCAGCGCGGTCACGCCACCGTGGAGCCCTGGCACCTGCTGCTGTCACTGCTGGACACCGAGGGTTCGACCGCCGCGGGCCTGCTGCGCGCCGTCGGGGCCGACCCCGCCGAGCTGCGCCGCGTCGCCCAGCGCTCCGTCGACGCGCTGCCCGCCGCGCGCGGGTCGAGCATCGCCGAGCCGACGCTGGCGCGCGAGTTCGTCAACGCCATCGGCGCCGCCGAGCAGATCGCCCGGCCGCTGGGCGACGAGTACACCTCCACCGAGCACCTGCTGGCCGGGCTGGCCCGGGTCGGCGGCGCGGTCTCGGTCGCGCTGAAGAACTCCGGCGCCACCGAGGAGAACCTCGTCGCCGCGTTCCCGAC
The DNA here is from genome assembly GCF_003667485.1 of Micromonospora sp. BL1. Lineage (NCBI taxonomy): Bacteria > Bacillati > Actinomycetota > Actinomycetes > Micromonosporales > Micromonosporaceae > Micromonospora > Micromonospora sp. BL1. The sequence continues at coordinate 2,370 of NZ_RCVK01000303.1, read as the reverse complement.
CGTCCGCGGCGGGGACCGCCGGGTCACCACCGCCGACCCGGAGCAGACCTACCAGGCCCTGTCCAAGTACGGCGTCGACCTCACCGCCAGCGCCCGCGACGGCAAGATCGACCCGGTGATCGGGCGGGACTCGGAGATCCGCCGGGTGATCCAGGTGCTGTCCCGGCGTACGAAGAACAACCCGGTCCTGATCGGCGAGCCGGGCGTCGGCAAGACCGCGATCGTGGAGGGCCTGGCCCAGCGGATCGTGGCCGGCGACGTGCCGGAGTCGCTGCGGGACAAGAAGCTGGTCTCGCTCGACCTCGGTGCGATGGTGGCCGGCGCGTCGTACCGCGGTCAGTTCGAGGAGCGGCTGAAGTCCGTGCTGGAGGAGATCAAGAACTCCGACGGCCAGGTCATCACGTTCCTCGACGAGCTGCACACCGTGGTCGGCGCCGGCAAGGGCGAGGGCTCGATGGACGCCGGCAACATGCTCAAGCCGATGCTGGCGCGCGGCGAGCTGCGGATGGTCGGCGCGACCACGCTCGACGAGTACCGCGAGCACATCGAGAAGGACCCGGCCCTGGAGCGCCGCTTCCAGCCGGTGCTGGTCGGCGAGCCGACCATCGAGGACACCATCGGCATCCTGCGCGGGCTCAAGGAGCGCTACGAGGTGCACCACGGCGTACGGATCACCGACGCCGCGCTGGTCGCCGCCGCCGCGCTCTCCGACCGCTACATCACCGACCGGTTCCTGCCGGACAAGGCGATCGACCTGGTCGACGAGTCCGCGTCCCGGCTGCGGATGGAGATCGACTCGCGCCCGGTCGAGGTGGACGAGATCGAGCGGGCGGTACGCCGGCTGGAGATCGAGGAGATGGCGCTGGCCAAGGAGCCGGACGCCGCGTCCGCCGAGCGTCTGGAGCGGCTGCGCAAGGAGCTGGCCGACAAGCGCGAGCAGCTCACCGCGCTCTCCGAGCGCTGGCAGACCGAGAAGAGCCACATCACCAAGCTCTCCACCGCCAAGGAGGAGCTGGAGCGCCTCGGCGGCGAGGCCGAGCGGGCCGAGCGCGACGGCGAGCTGGAACGTGCCGCCGAGCTGCGGTACGGCCGGATCCCCGCGCTGCGGACCGAGCTGAAGCAGGCCGAGGAGGAGCTGGCCCGGCTCCAGGCGGACGGCGCGATGCTCAAGGAGGAGGTCGGCGCGGACGACATCGCCGCCGTGGTCGCCTCCTGGACCGGCATCCCCGCCGGGCGGCTGCTCGAAGGCGAGACGGCGAAGCTGCTCCGGATGGAGGAGTCGCTGCGCGCCCGCGTCGTCGGTCAGGCCGAAGCGGTCGGCGCGGTGTCCGACGCGGTCCGCCGCGCCCGGGCCGGCGTCGCCGACCCGGACCGCCCGACCGGCAGCTTCCTGTTCCTCGGCCCGACCGGCGTCGGCAAGACCGAGCTGGCCAAGGCGCTCGCCGAGTTCCTCTTCGACGACGAGCGGGCCATGGTCCGCATCGACATGAGCGAGTACGGCGAGAAGCACTCCGTGGCCCGCCTGGTCGGCGCCCCGCCCGGGTACGTCGGCTACGAGGAGGGCGGCCAGCTCACCGAGGCGGTACGCCGCCGACCGTACTCGGTGATCCTGCTGGACGAGGTGGAGAAGGCCCACCCGGACGTCTTCGACGTGCTGCTCCAGGTGCTCGACGACGGCCGGCTCACCGACGGTCAGGGCCGCACCGTGGACTTCCGCAACGCGATCCTGATCCTCACCTCGAACCTGGGTTCGTCGGTGATCAGCGACCTGACGCTCACCGAGAACGAGCGCCGGGAGGGTGTGCTCGCGGTGGTCCGGTCGCACTTCAAGCCGGAGTTCCTCAACCGGCTCGACGACATCGTGGTGTTCGCCGCGCTCCAGGGCGAGGACCTGCGCTCGATCGTGGACATCCAGCTCGACCGGATGCGAACCCGTCTTGCGGACCGCCGGTTGGCACTGGAGGTCAGCGACTCCGCACGCACCTGGCTGGCCGAGCACGGGTACGACCCGATCTACGGCGCCCGCCCGCTGCGCCGGCTGGTGCAGTCGGCGATCGGTGACCAGCTCGCCAAGGCGCTGCTGGCCGGTGAGATTCGCGACGGCGACACGGTCCGCGTCGACCTGTCCGACTCCAAGGAGTCCCTGGCGGTGACCGCCGCCTGACCCGCACCATCCTTGCGAAGGCCCGGCCTCCGGCCGGGCCTTCGCCGTCCCACCGCACTCCGCCTGCTGCCCCACCCGCCGGGGTCGCCTCAACCTCCACCTGCGTTGATCAAGGAGTTTGTGTCCTGTGGAGGCGCCGGCGGGGACACAAACTCCTTGATCAACGGGGAGAGCGAGGGGAGAGCGAGGGGAGAACCGAGGGGAGA
>NZ_RCVK01000284.1:0-94921 GCF_003667485.1 Micromonospora sp. BL1 | reverse complement strand
GTGGGAAGGGGTCGGTTGGCGGGTCGAGGGGGTACCCGGCGCCAGGATATCCGTGACCGGAGCGGATAGGTTTGCCGCATGTCCGGGGCCCAGTTCAGCGCAGAGACCAGCGGCGGCGGCGCGTTCGTCCGCCAGCCCAACCGGTTCACCGGCCGGGTCACCCCGCACTCCACCTCACCGGAGGGCGGCGGGCCGGACGATGCGGGGCGCTGGCCGCTGGAGGCGGGCCGGTACCGGCTGATCTGGTGCCGGGCCTGCCCGTGGGCGCACCGGGCCCGGATCGTGCGCGGCCTGCTCGGGCTGGACGAGGTGATCTCGCTGGGCACCGTCGACCCGATCCGGGACGAGCGGGGCTGGCGGTTCGCGCTCGACCCGGACGGCTTCGACCCGGTGCTCGGCATCGGCTTCCTCTCCGAGGCGTACCTGTCCACCGACAGGGACTACACCGGCCGGGTGACGGTGCCGGCGCTCGTGGACACGCTCACCGGACGGGTGGTCACCAACGACTACCCGCAGCTCACGCTGGACTTCTCGACCGAGTGGCGGCGGTTCCACGCGCCGGACGCGCCGGATCTCTACCCGGTCGAGCTGCGCCCGGAGATGGACGCGCTGATGGCGGAGATCCACCGGGACGTCAACAACGGCGTCTACCGGTGCGGCTTCGCCACCTCCCAGGAGGCGTACGACGAGGCGTTCACCGCGCTGTTCGCCCGCCTCGACGCGCTCAGCGAGCGGCTGGCCGGGCGGCGCTACCTGATGGGCGACACGATCACCGAGGCGGACGTGCGCCTGTTCACCACGCTGGTGCGCTTCGACGTGGCGTACCACGGGCACTTCAAGTGCAACCGGCGCAAGCTCACCGAGATGCCGGTGCTCTGGGCGTATGCGCGGGACCTGTTCCAGACGCCGGGCTTCGGCGAGACGGTGGACTTCGACCACATCAAGCGGCACTACTACGCCACCCACGACATGATCAACCCGACCCGGATCGTGCCGCTGGGCCCGGACCTGTCCGGCTGGACCACCCCGCACGGACGTGGCTGAGGGCACGGCCCGCCGGATCGCCGCCGCGTTCGCCGCCGTCTGCCTGGCCGCCGGCGTGGCCGCGGTGACGGTCGCGGTGGTCGCCGGTCCCGGACCCGGACCCATCGCGTACGTGAGCGAAGCGGGCATCGCCGACAGCGGGTACGCCGGGGCGTACCGGATGGGGATCTTCTCGGTGGCCGCGTCGCTGCTGCTGCTCGCCGGGGCGCTGCCGCCGGGGGTGCGGGCGGCGGCCGGGCTGCTCGGCGTCGGCGCGGTCGCCACGGTGCTCTCCGGCGCTGTCACGTGCAGCGAGGGCTGCCCGCTGCCGCCGTTCGAGGCGACCACGGTGGCCGACCTGGTGCACGGCGGGGCGAGCATCGCGGCGACCGCCGCGGTGGTGCTCGCGATGCTCGTGCTGCTGTTCTCCCCGGCTGCGGACCGGGGGCTGCGGCGGATCGCCGCGGTCGGCGCGGCGGTGGCGCTGCCGGTGGCCGCCGTGGTAGCGGCGGCGCTGCTGCTGGTCGGGCGCAGCGCGCTGCTCGGGGTGTCGGAACGGGTGCTGCTGGTCGTGGTCGCCGCCTGGGGACTGGTCACCTCCGGCTACCTGGCTGTAAGGAGCCTCACCGGCGACGGTCCTTCCGTTCCGGCGCCGGAGGGGAGTAACGTGTCGCGACGATGACCAATGTCTGGTGCCTCACCGAGCGCCTGTACGTCGATCTCCGGCGGCAGGCCAGCGGCGTCTGTCCGGCGTAGTTCCACTCCCCGACGCCCGCCTTCCCTCTCCAGACCTTGGATTCGTCCTCATGACCTCCGCCCTGCGCAGAATCCCCTTCTCCGTCCAGATCCTGCTCGGCCTCGTGCTCGGCGTGGCGCTCGGTTTCCTCGCCCGCGCCGCCGACCTCGCCTGGCTGACCAGCACGCTCGACACCGTCGGCGGCCTCTTCGTCCAGCTGCTCAAGCTGGCAGTGCCGCCGCTGGTCTTCACCGCCATCGTGGTCAGCGTGGTCAGCCTGCGCGGCGTCGCCAACGCCGCCCGGCTCGCCGTCAAGACGCTGCTCTGGTTCGCCGTCACCGCGCTGATCGCGGTGAGCATCGGCATCGGCCTCGGCCTGCTCACCGACCCCGGCCGGGGCGTCAACCTGGACCCGGCCGGCGCCACCGCGCCGAAGACCACCGGCTCCTGGATCGACTTCCTCACCGGCATCGTCCCGACCAACCCGGTCGGCGCGTTCGTCGAGGGCAACGTCCTGCAGATCGTCTTCCTCGCCCTGGTGGTGGGTGCCGCCGCGCTGCTGGTCGGCGACGCCGCCGAGCCGTTCGTGTCGCTCAACCGCTCGCTGCTGTCGATCGTGCAGAAGGCGCTGTGGTGGGTCATCCGGCTCGCCCCGATCGGCACGCTCGGCCTGATCGGCAACGCCGTCGCCTCGTACGGCTGGGACCTGCTCGCCCCGCTCGCGAAGTTCACCACGGCCGTCTACGTCGGCTGCGCCCTGGTGCTGTTCGTGGTCTACCCGGTGCTGCTCGCGGTGGCCGGCAAGCTCAACCCGCTGCGCTTCTTCGCCGGCGCCTGGCCCGCCATCGAGCTGGCCTTCGTCTCCCGCTCCTCGGTGGGCACCATGCCGGTGACCCAGCGCTCGGTCGAGCGCCTCGGCGTCCCCCGCGAGTACGCCTCCTTCGCGGTGCCGTTCGGCGCCACCACGAAGATGGACGGCTGCGCCGCCATCTACCCGGCGCTCGCCGCGATCTTCGTGGCGCAGGTGTTCGGCGTGAACCTGGGCGTCACCGACTACCTGCTCATCGCGTTCGTCTCGGTGGTCGGCTCGGCCGCGACCGCCGGCCTGACCGGCGCGATCGTCATGCTCACGCTGACCCTGAGCACGCTGGGCCTGCCGCTGGCCGGAGCCGGTCTGCTGCTCGCCATCGACCCGATCCTGGACATGATCCGTACCGCCACGAACGTGGCCGGGCAGGCCGTCGTGCCGACCATCGTGGCCGCCCGGGAGGGCACGCTCGACCGGGCCGCGTACGACTCGGCCGGCAAGCGCGACCTGATCGAGCCGGTCGAGACCGAGCGGCTCGACCCCGTACCCGCCTGATCCACACACCGACGGGTGCGTCTCCACAAGGAGGCGCACCCGTCGCACTGACCGGAGGATCCGAGAATGAGCGCCCTGTTCACCCCGCTCGCCCTGCGCGGCGTCACCCTGCCCAACCGGATCGCGCTGGCGCCCATGTGCCAGTACAGCGCCGGACCCGACGGCCTGCCCACCGACTGGCACCGCGTGCACCTCGGTTCCCGCGCGGTCGGCGGGGCCGGCCTGGTGATCACCGAGGCGACAGCGGTGGTGCCCGAGGGCCGGATCAGCCCGCAGGACACCGGCCTCTGGTCCGGCGCGCACGTCGACGCGTGGCGTCCGATCACCGCGTTCGTCGCCGCCCACGGCGCGGTGCCGGCCGTGCAGCTCGCGCACGCCGGGTTCAAGGCGTCCACGTACCGGCCGTGGGCGCCGGCGCGCGGCGGTGTGCCGGACGCCGAGGGCGGCTGGACCCCTGTGGGCCCGGGTGACCAGCCGTTCGTCCCGGACTACCGCACCCCCACCGCGCTGGACGAGGCGGGCATCGCGGCCGTGGTGGACGCGTTCGCCACCGCCGCCGGACGGGCGCTCGACGCCGGGTTCGCCGCCGTGGAGATCCACGCCGCGCACGGCTACCTGCTGCACGAGTTCCTGTCCCCGCTGACCAACCGGCGCACCGACGGCTGGGGCGGCGACCGGGCCGCCCGGATGCGGCTCACCCTCGACGTGGCCCGCGCGGTACGCGCCGCCGTCGGCGAATCAGTGCCGGTGCTGACCCGGATCTCCGCCACCGACTGGGCCGACGGCGGCTGGACCGTCGAGGACAGCGTGGTGCTCGCCGGGGAACTGGCCGCCGCCGGGGTCGACCTGATCGACACCTCCTCCGGAGGCGCGGCGGTCCAGGCGTCCATCCCGGTCGGACCCGGCTACCAGGTGCCGCTCGCCGCCCGGATCCGCCGCGACGCCGGGGTGCCGACCGGTGCCGTGGGCCTGATCGTGGAGCCCGAGCAGGCCGAGCAGATCGTGGCCGGCGGCGAGGCGGACCTGGTGCTGCTGGGCCGCGAACTGCTGCGCGACCCGTACTGGCCGCGCCGCGCCGCCGCCAAGCTCGGCGCCACCCCCACCTGGCCCAACCAGTACACCCGAGCCTTCTGACCCACCCCGCCCTCCCGGCCCGCCCCGGTGCGTTGATCATGAAGTTGGCGGCGAACGGCGTCCGATTTGTCGCCGCCAACTTCATGATCGACGAGGAGGACGGCGGGCGCGGGGGTCAGCCGGCCAGGTGGTTCCAGCGGGGTTCCAGGTCGGTCCAGGTGCCCTGGTCGGCCACCGTGCCGTCGATCAGCACCACCACCCGGTCGGCCCGCACCAGCGCGGCCCGCTTCGCGGTCGAGCCGACCACTGTCACCCCGTGCTCGCGCAGTGCCGCCCACAACGCCAGCTCGGTGCTCACGTCCAGCGCCGACGACACGTCGTCGGCCACCAGCAGTTCGGTACGCGGGGCGAGCGCCCGGGCCAGCGCCAGCCGCTGGAGCTGACCGCCGGAGAGCCGGGTGCCCTTGTGCCCGATCAGCAGCCCGAGCCCGCCCCCGGCGGCGGCCAGGTCGTGTTCGAGCTGGGCGGTCGAGACCGCACCGGCGGCGTCCACCTGGTGGCCGAGCGCGATGTTGTCGGCCACCGTGCCGGAGAGCACCCGGGGCAGCTGACCCACGTACCCGACCTGGTTGGGCCGCAGGAACATCTCCGGCTCGGTGACCGGGTCGCCGTTCCAGCGCAGCTCGCCGACGTGGTGCACGATCCCGGCGAGCGCGCGCAGCAGCGACGACTTGCCGGACCCGACCGGGCCGACGACGAGCACCAGCTGCCCGCGTTCGACCACCAGGTCGACGTCGCGGACGGCAAGCGTGCCGTCGGAGTGCAGCGCGCCGAAGCCGGACAGCTCCAGGCGGCGCAGCGGGTGCCGGGGCGGCGGCTCGGGCGCGGGCGCGGTGCCGGCGACCAGGTCGAGCCCGGGCACCGGCGCCGCGTACACGGCCTCGCCGGTCATCGCCACCGTCCGCCTGGTCCACACGCGCGCCGACGGGTACTGCGACACCAGCGACGCGGTGGTCCACGCGAACCAGCGGGCCGCGCCCAGGGTGGAGACGGCCACGAGCGTGGCGCCGGCGGACAGCTCACCGGCCAGGTAGAGCGCCCACGCGCCGATCGGCAGCAGGCCACTGGCGACCGACGGGGTGGACCGGGCCCACACCTGCATGGCGATCTCGCGTCGCTGCCGCTCGCTGCGTACCTCGTCCAGCCGGGCGAGGTGGCGCAGCACCGGGCGGGTCGCGCCGGCCAGCTTCACCGTCCGGGCGGCGGACAGCGCGGACACCAGCGCGGTGGCGAACGCGGCGCGCGCCTTCACCGTGCCGGCCGCGTTGCGTTCCAACCGGGGCCCGAACAGCGTCGCCGCCAGCCCGGAGACCACCATCGTGCCGACGAAGAACAGCGCCGGTACGAGACTGCCGGTCACCAGCGTCATGGTGATCACGATGGTCAGCGAGATGAACTGGTCCATCAGGTTGTCGGCGAGGTGCACGACCCGGTCGGTGTCGCCGCCCTGTGCGACCACCTCGGCCGGGGTGTGCCCGCTGACCCGGCGCGCGCCGGTCTGCCCGTGCACCAGCCGGGCGCTGATCCGCAGCATCTGCCGGATCCACCACTGCGGGAACCACAGGTTCGTCAGGTACGGCAGCGGCAGCACCACGAGCAGCGCCGCCACGATGCCCAGCGCGGGCAGCCACGGGTCACCGCCGCCGACCAGATCGGCCCAGAGCCAGGGCAGCACCGCCCCGTCCATCCCGAGCACCGTCATCACGATGAACAGGGCGACCGAGACCATGCCGTACCGCGGGTCGTTGGTGCCCAGCCGGAGGATCTCCCGCATGGTCCGCGCGGGGGGCGTGGGCGGCGCGGGTGGCGGGTCGGCGCGCGGCACGGCGGCCGGCCGCGTCGCGGGCGCGGCCGGCGTGGCGGGCGCGTCGTCCCAGGCGGGCGCGTCGAGCAGGTCCACGCCACCGCGCCGGGCGCCCACTCCGGCGTACGCCCCGGCGTGGCTGGTGGCGAGCAGCTCGGCGAAGCGGGCCGACTCGCGCAGCGGACCGGCCTCCAGCACCGCGCCGTCGGCCATCACGACCACCTCGTCGCAGCGGCGCACCGAGGAGAGCCGGTGCGCGATGACGATGCCGATCCGGTCGGTGAGCAGCCGTTCGGTGGCTTCGCGTACCCGGTTCTCGGTGACCGGGTCGAGCCGCGCGGTGGCCTCGTCGAGGATCACCACGTGCGGGTCGCGGACCAGGATGCGGGCGAACGCGACGAGTTGCTCCTGCCCGGCGGAGAGCACGTAGCCGCCGTCGCCGAGCCGGGTGTGCACGCCGTCGGGCAGTTCGGCGATCCAGCCGGCCAGGCCCAGTTCGGTGAGCGCCCGCTCGGCGGCGTCCAGCAGTTCCGGGTCGAACAGCGCCACGTTCTCGGCGAGCGTGCCGGCCAGGATCTCGGTGCGCTGCGGCACCACGGCGATCCACCGGCGCAGTTCCTCCACGTCCAGGTCGACCAGGTCGGTGCCGCCGAGGAAGACTGTGCCGCGGGGCACGTCCACCGCCCGGGTGAGCACCTTGGCCAGCGTCGACTTGCCCGAGCCGGTACGCCCGACGAGCGCGTACGAGCGGCCGCGGACGAAGTCGAGGTGGACGTCGCGCAGCGCCGGCCCGCGCTCGTCCCCGCCGGCCGGGTAGCGGTAGGTGAGCCCGCGCACGGTCAGGTCCCCGTCGACCGGGGTGGCCCCGCCGTCGGGCTCCTGCGGCGACCCGGCGAGCAGTTGCACCCGGCCCCACGCGCCGAACGCCTGTTGCAGGTGCGGCACCCAGCGGGCGATGTGCTCGACCGTCGCGCCGAACGCGATGGCCAGCAACCAGATCGCGGTCAGCCGCGCGGCGTCGACCCGGCCGGTGGCGAGCGCCCACGCGCCGCCCAGCACCACGCCCGCGATGCCGACCCGGACCGCGCCGGCGGCGGCCGCGGTGACCCGGGCGGAGAGCCGGAACACCCGGACGCACCGGGTGATCACCTCGGCCGCGCGGCGGGCGTAGAGGCGCAGCACGTACGGCCGGGCGAGGCTGGTGCGCACGTCGTCCTGCCCGTGCACCGCCTCCTCCATCACGGCCGCGAGGTCGGACCACGCCTCCTCCTCGGCCATCCGGGCCGGGGCGATGCGGGCGGTCGGTCGGCGCAGCGTCACCGCGAGCAGCGAGGTGAGCACGATCATGCCGACACCGGCGGGCCACCAGACGATCAGCGCGCTCACCGTCGCGAGGGCGCAGACCGCGAGGCCCTGCGCCAGCCGTACGCCGGTGTTCCGCATCTCGGCGGCGACCTGGTAGACGTCGTTGTCGATCCGGTCGAGCAGTTCGCCGACCGGCGTGGTCTCCAGGGTGGGCAGGTCCTGGCCGAGCGCGACCCGGCAGAGCCGCCGCCGCACGTCGGCCGACCAGTCGGCGGTGAGCCGGGCCATGATCAGGCCGATCAGCAGGTCGGTGACGACAGCGGCGACGAGCGCCACGGCGAGCGCGACGAACCAGCCGGACGAGCGGTGCACCAGCACCGGCCCGGCCAGCGCGGAAGCGGCCGCCTGACCACCGGCGCCGAGCACGATCAGCAGCAGGACCGCCGCCATCCGGCGGGGCGCCGTGGCCCAGAGATCTCGGAGCAGGCGCATGGAAGGTCCTCCGGACTCGGATCGGTGGGGGCGGTGCCCTCAGCCTCACCCTTCCGGCGGTCCGGAATCAACCGAATTACCGACCGCTGGTCAGGTGCGGGCGACCCGCCGGACGATCCCGAGCAGCGACTCCTGCACCTCGTCGATCGGCCGCTCCGGCGAGAAGACCAGCCAGTCCACGGCCACCACGAGCCCGACGCCGAACAGCGCCGAACTGGCGGTACGCACGTCCAGGTCGGCCGGGAGGTCACCGCTGTCCACTCCGGCCTTCACGGTGTCGGCGATCACCGCGATGGCCTCGCCGCGCAGCAGCCGCAGCGTCTGCTGCCACTCCCGGTTGGTCCGCCACATCTCCGAGAGCAGGAGCTGGGCGAAGGCGCGGTAGCGGCGGATGTACTCCAGCTGGGCGCGGACCAGCGCGCCGAGCGCCTCCAGCGGCGGCAGCCCGTCGACGGCGGCCCGGAACTCGGCGGTGAGCAGGCCGATGCCGTGCCGCAGCAGCTCCTCGAACAGGACCGTCTTGGACTCGAAGTTGTAGTAGACGGTCCCCTTCGCCACGCCGGCCCGGGCCGCGATGTCGTCCACGGTGGTGGCCGAGAAGCCCTGCTCGGCGATGAGGTCCACCGCCGCCACGAAGAGGCGCTGGCGGGTGTCCTCGCGCCGGCGTGTCCGTCCGTCCGTCACCGGCTCATCCTCACATGGTCAGTTCGGGGTGCAGCTTGGCCGGGGTCAGCCGCCGGGAGCGGCGGGCCGCGCCGACGGTCAGCGCCATGGCGCCCAGCCCGAACGCGAGCAGCACCAGCGCGCCGGTGACCACGGGTGCGGTCGTACCGCCGTTGATGGTGTGCCGCAGGCCGTCCACCACGTACGTCATCGGCAGCCAGGGGTGGATCGCCTGGAAGAAGCCGGGTGAGGTCTGCACCGGGTAGGTGCCGCCGGACGAGGTGAGCTGGAGCATCAGCAGCGCCAGCGCGGCCAGCCGCCCGGCCGGGCCGAGCGCCACACCGAGCAGTTGCATGATCGCGGTGAACGCCAGCGAGGTGAGGGCGAGCAGCCCGAACGTGGCCGGGCCGTGCCTCGGGTCGAGCCCGAGGCCGAGCGTCACCACCGTGTAGAGCACAGTGACCTGGGCCAGGCCGATCCCGGCCGCGGGGAGCCACCCGGCGAGCACGACCCGCCAGCCGGGCGCGCCGGACATGACGTGCCGCCGGTTGACCGGCCGCAACAGCATGTACGTGATCATCGCGCCGACCCAGAGCGCCAGCGACAGGAAGTACGGGGCGAAGCCCACGCCGTACGAGCCGGCCGGGTTCTGCGAGTCGCGGATCAGGCCGACCGGGTCACCGAGCACGCCGGCGCGAGTGGCTGCGTCGTCGTACCCCGGTAGTTTCCGTTCCCCGGCGGCGAGCCCGTCGGCGAGGTCGCCGGCGCCGCCCTCCAGCCGGGTCAGCCCGTCGACCAGGCGGTTGCTGCCGCTGCCGAGCTGGGCCAGGCCGCCGTCGAGCTGGCGGGCGCCGGTGGCGAGGCGGTAGAGGCCGCCGCGCAGCTCGTTCGCGCCGGTCGACGCGTCGCCCAGCCCGTCGCGGAGCTTGGCGCTGCCCTGGGCCAGCGTGGTGAGCCCGCCGGCCAGCTCGTTGACCTTCGCGCGGGCGGAGGCGACGTCGTCGGCCAGGTGCGGCGCGGCGGCGGCGACCTCGCGGGCGGTCTTCGCCACGTCGGTCATCTGCTTGCGCAGCGTGGCCATGTCGGTCTTGTCCAGCGCGGCCACCACGGACCGGGCCTGTGTGACGGCCCGGTCGGCGGCCTTGCGGGCGGCGGCGAATCCGGGATCGTCCGCCAGTTCGGGGTGTTCCATCGCGACCGCGTCGAGCCGGTCGCGGACCTCCTCGGCGCTCGCGACCACCTCGGCGGCCTTGCCCGGCAGCGCGTCCAGCCCGGCGGCGAGCTGCTGCGCGCCGTCGGCGACGAGCGTGGCCGCCTTCTCGATCTTGTCGGCGTTGCGGCGCAGCACCGGCTCGTACCTGTCGGCGGCGGCGTTCACGGTGGCCGCCGCGGCCTTGGTCTCGGTGGCGGCGCGCCCGGCGCCGTCGGCGAGCTGGGCGGCGCCGGTGCGCAGCTGGCCGAGGCCCTTGGCGAGCTTGTCCGCGCCCTGGACCGACTGGTTGAGTCCACCGGCGAGCTGCCCGGCGCCGTCCTCGGCGTCACCGAGCCCGTCGGCGAGCTGGTCGGCCCCCTGCTGGGAGCTGCCGAGCCCGTCGGCGATCTTTCCGGCGCCGTCGGCGGCGCGGCCGGTCTCGGCCTTGGCGTCGGTGAAGCCGATCAGCATCCTGTCGAAGTACGTGGCGGCGGTGCTCTGCGCGGCGGCGGCCCGGATCTCGCTGAACGCCGACCGGGCGAGCAGGCCGGAGAGGTAGTTGGTGGCGTCGTCGTTGACGACCTTCAGTTCGCCCTGCCGGGCCGGGCGGTCCGGTTCCGGGCCGGCGGCGAGCGTGGCGGAGAAGTCCTGCGGGATGGAGAAGACCAGGTGGTAGCGCCCGTCGCGCAGCCCGTTGGTGGCGTCGGCCTGGTCGGTGACGGTCCAGCCGAACACCCGCCGGTCGAGCAGCTTCTCGGTCAGGTCGCGGCCGGCGTGCACCTCGCTGCCGTCACCGGCGGTGGCCGGGCGGTCGGCGTTGACCAGGGCGACCGGGATCCGGTCCATCTTCCCGTAGGGGTCCCAGAACGCGTACAGGTAGAGGGCGCCGTAGAGCAGCGGGACGATGGTGAGCACCGCGAGCGCGGCGCGCGGCAGCCGGCCCCGGGTCATCCGGCGCAGCTCGAACAGGGCCAGTCGCAGGACGCTCATGCGGGCACCTCGGCGGGCTCGTCGGGAACGGTCAGGGCGGGAGCGGGCAGGGCCGGGTCGCCGATGCGGTGCACGGTGGCGGCGACTCCGGGTTCGACGGCGCGGGCGCTGGCGACGACCGCGTACCCCTGGTCGGCGAGGCGTTCCAGCGCGCCCCACATCCACTCCCGCTCGGGGCGGTCGGCGCCGGCGTCCACGTCGTCGGCGACGATCAGGCTGGGGCCGCCGAGGCTGGCCAGCACCAGCCCGAGCACCTGGCGCTCGACCGGGGTGAGGTCGCGGCCGTACCGGTCGGGGTCGAGCGGCGCGTCGGTGAGTCCGGCGCCGGCGATGGCGGCGGCGTAGGCGTCGCGGCGGTAGGCGCGGCGGGCCCGTACCGCGGCGACCGGAACCAGCCGGCGCCGGCGGCGCGGCACCGGGCCGAGCAGCAGCAGGCGTTCGGTGATGTGCTCGGCGACGGTGAGCGTCGGGTCGGGTTCGTGCACGCCCGCCACCTGGCCGAGCGCGGCCGGGCCGCGGCGGCGCAGCTCGCCGTGGTTGTGCGGGAAGCGCCCGGCCAGCGCCAGCAGCAGCGAGGTGCGCCCGCTGCCGGGCGGGCCGGTGACGGCGTGCAGCTCACCGCTCGCGGCGGTGAGGTCGACGTCGCGGTAGACCCAACCGCGGCGGGTGCGCAGCCCCAGGCCCCTGGCCTCGACGATCTTCATCCCGACCCCGAATTCCGAACTGACTAGTCAGTATAAAAACATGCCCAGCATAGCGTCGGGTGTCCGGTTCGGGACGTCCGGCGGGAGTGATCCTCAGAACAGCACTGTGGCGAGCGTGCCGACCGGGCGGAAGCCGCAGCGCTCGTAGACCCGGCGGGCGGGCAGGTTGAAGTCGTTGACGTAGAGGCTCACAGTGGGCGCGACCCGCTCCAGCGCGTCGCGGACCACGGCGGCCATCGCCGCGGTGGCGATGCCCCGGCCACGCCACTCGGGCGCCACCCAGACGCCCTGCACCTGCGCGGTCCGGCGGGTCACCACTGCGAGCTCGGCCTTGAAGACCACCCGCCCGTCGACGAAACGGGCGTAGGCGCGGCCGGCGCGCACCAGCTCGGTCACCCGCCGCCGGTAGCCGCGCCCGCCGTCCTCGGCCAGCGGCGACACCCCGACCTCCTCGGTGTACATCGCCACCGCCGCCGGGAACAGCAGGTCGACCTCGCTGCCGCGCACCCGCCGCACGTGCGGGTCGGGCGCCACGGCGGGCAGCGCGTCCGTCGCCAGCAACGGCTGGTTCGGGCGTACGTCCCGGGCCGGGCCCCAGTGCGCGGAGAGGCGGTCCCAGAGCCCGAGCACCGCGTCGGCCCGCCCCACGATCGAGGAACAGAGCCGCTCCTCGGCGCTCAACTGGTCGGCGAACGCGGTCACCGCCGACTCGGACGCGAGCACCGGGGTCAGGTTGCCGCCCAGCCAGCAGATCGACTCCAGGTGCCGGCGGGAGCCGTACCCGAGGATCCGCGCCTCGGCCCGCCACCACGCCAGGCCGCGTGCCGCCACCCGCTCGGCGACCTGCGCGCCGGCGTACGGGTCGAGGTCGAGCAGCCGCTCGACCGCGCGGCGCTCCGACTCCCCGAGTTGGCGTACCGGCACCGTGAGCACGGCTACCAGCCTGCCAGATCCACCCCGGCGTGCGCGGGCCGACCGGGCACCTGCCGCACCGCGCTCAGCCGGCGGGCGCCGGCACCGGTTCGGGCGTGGCCGGACGGGTCCGGGCGGCCCATCGCACCACCGGCGGCACCAGCGCGCCGAGCAGCATGAACACCACGCCGAGCACCAGCCAGCCGGGCACGCCCCAGCCGATCGCGAGCGTGGTCACCACCACCGGGGCGACCATCGAGCCGAGCTGCATGCCCATCCCGTACGCGCCCTGGTACTGCCCGTGCGCGTGCGCCGGGGCCAGGCCGAAGGAGATGCCCCAGCCGGCCGCCGCGTGCCACAGCTCGCCCACGACGTGCACCAGCGCGCCGCCCAGCAGCAGCGGCACCGCCGCCGCGACCGGTACGCCGCCACCGGCCGCGAACAGCGCGCAGGCGACCGCGAGCAGGACACCCGCCCGGCGGGCGGCCCGGCCCGCGCCGGTCAGGTCCTCGGTGCCCCGCGAGGCGCGGACCTGGAACAGGATCACCACCACCGTGTTGACGA
Organism: Micromonospora sp. BL1; assembly: GCF_003667485.1. Classification (NCBI taxonomy): domain Bacteria; kingdom Bacillati; phylum Actinomycetota; class Actinomycetes; order Micromonosporales; family Micromonosporaceae; genus Micromonospora; species Micromonospora sp. BL1. Next base: position 82,039 of record NZ_RCVK01000284.1, on the reverse strand, counting down.
GCAGGCAGGCGGAGATGAGCCAGTTCGGCGCCGTGGTGTGCCCGGCGATCCAGAGCGGCAGGGCGATGTTGATCAGCGAGAAGTGCATGGACATGAGCCCGTCCAGCACGGTGAAGGCGAGGAACGGGCGGTCCCGCAGCGCGATCAGCCGTGGCCCGTGCGCCGGGGCGGGCATCGGCGGCACCGGCGGGAGCCGCAGCAGCACCGCCGCCGCCAGCACGTACGTGGCGGCGTCGAGCAGGATCAGCGTGACGTACGCGCCGCGGGTGTCGGCGGCGAGCGCGAACCCGGCCAGGACCGTGCCCACCGAGATGCCGACGTTGGTGACCGCGCGCAGGTAGGCGCGGGTGCGTACCCGCTGGTCGGGCGGGACGGCACCGGCGATCAGCGCGCCCCGGGCGCCACGGGTGCCCGCGTCGGCGACCGCCATCAGCACGCCGACGACCAGGAAGCCGGTGAACGAGCGCACCGCCACCAGGGCGGCCGTGCAACCGGCCGAGGCGAGCAGCGCGGCCATCTGGAGCCCGCGCGGGCCGAGGCGGTCGGCGAGGTAGCCCATCGGCGTGCTCGCCACCAGGCTGACCAGCGCGGTGAGCGTGAGCGCCACGCCGACCTGGGTGACCGACAGCCCGACTGACCGGGTGAGGAACAGCGCGCTGGCGGTGAGCCAGGTGCCCCGCCCGACGGTGTTGACGAGCGTGGAGAGGGCGAGGGTCCGGGACGGGCCCGGTTCGGGAAGCAGGCGCACACCAGCACCCTAGCAAGACGTACGTACGGTTTTCAGCCCCGTTTACGTAACGTCTTGTCGGCGATGCATTGCCGATATATCGTTGATGCATCAGTGATACACCGACCGAAGGAGAACCGATGGGGTTCCATCGACGCATGCACGCCATGCACGACGAGATGCGCCGCCGTGGCGGCTTCGGCTTCCCGCCCGTACCCCCGGGTCCGCCGCCCTTCTCCCCCGGACCGCACGGTCACGGGCGGGGCCGGGGCGGGCGCGGACGCGGCCGGCGGCCCAACGTGCGCGGCGCCGTGCTGGCCCTGCTCACCGAGCGGCCGATGCACGGCTACGAGATGATCCAGGAGATCGACTCCCGCACCGGCGGGGCCTGGCGGCCCAGCCCCGGCTCGATCTACCCGACGCTGCAACTGCTGGAGGACGAGGGGCTCATCGCGACCGCCCCCGACTCCGAGGGCGGACGCAAGCGGTTCGCGCTGGCCGAGGCGGGCCAGGCCGAGGCGGCCGGCGCGGCGCAGACCCCGCCCTGGGCGGAGTTCGCCGAGCAGACGGTCAACAGCTGGCACGACATCCGCGACGCCGGCGCCCAGGCCATGCAGGCGCTGCGGCAGGTGATGACCACCGGCACCGACGACCAGCGCGCCCGGGCCGCCCAGGTGCTCGACGAGACCCGGCGCAAGCTCTACGCCATCCTCGCCGAGTCCGAGTGAACGCCCGGCGCGGCAGCCCGGCTGCACCCGGTGACACCGTGCATACCGGTCCGCGAAACGCGCGTGCGGCCGCCCCCGATGTCGGGGACGGCCGCACGGCGACGCGGAATACAGATCAGTGCACGGTGACGGTGGCGCCACCCGGCACCAGGTCGCGCAGCTCCTCGGGGATCTCGGCGCCCATCTCGTCGGCGATGCGCAGCGCCTCCTCGATCAGCGTCTCCACGATCTGCGCCTCCGGCACGGTCTTGACGACCTTGCCCTTGACGAAGATCTGGCCCTTGCCGTTGCCGGAGGCCACACCCAGGTCGGCCTCGCGGGCCTCACCCGGGCCGTTCACCACGCAGCCCATGACCGCGACGCGCAGCGGCACCGGCAGGCCCTCCAGACCGGCGGTGACCTCCTCGGCCAGCTTGTAGACGTCGACCTGCGCCCGGCCGCAGGACGGGCAGGAGACGATCTCCAGGCCACGCTCGCGCAGGCCCAGCGACTCCAGGATCGCGGCGCCGACCTTGATCTCCTCGACCGGCGGGGCGGACAGCGAGACCCGGATGGTGTCGCCGATCCCCTCGGCCAGCAGCGCGCCGAACGCCACCGCCGACTTGATCGTGCCCTGGAACGCCGGGCCCGCCTCGGTGACGCCCAGGTGCAGCGGGTAGTCGCACTTCTCGGCCAGCAGCCGGTACGCGCGGATCATCACCACCGGGTCGTTGTGCTTGACCGAGATCTTGATGTCCCGGAAGCCGTGCTCCTCGAACAGCGAGCACTCCCACAGCGCCGACTCCACCAGCGCCTCGGCGGTGGCCTTGCCGTACTTGGCCAGCAGGCGCTTGTCCAGCGAACCCGCGTTGACGCCGATCCGGATCGGCACGCCCGCGTCGCCGGCGGCCCGCGCGATCTCCTTGACCTTGTCGTCGAACTGCCGGATGTTGCCCGGGTTCACCCGCACCGCGGCGCAGCCGGCGTCGATCGCCGCGAAGACGTACTTCGGCTGGAAGTGGATGTCCGCGATCACCGGGATCTGCGACTTCTTGGCGATCGCGGGCAGCGCCTCCACGTCGTCCTGCGACGGCACGGCGACCCGGACGATCTGGCAGCCGGACGCGGTCAGCTCGGCGATCTGCTGGAGCGTGGCGTTGACGTCGGCGGTGAGGGTGGTGGTCATGGACTGCACCGAGACCGGCGCGCCCCCACCGACCGGCACCGAACCGACCATGATCTGGCGGCTGGCCCGGCGCGGGGCCAGCGGCGGCGGCGGTACGGGGGGCATACCGAGACTGACAGCGGTCACTTCAGGCACTCACCTTGAGAAGAGCGTGATGGGGTTGATGACATCAGCGGTGACGGTGAGCAGCGTGAACGCGCCACCGATCAGGATCACCGCGTACGTGACGGGCATGAGTTTGAGGTAGTCGACGCGGCCGGGATCGGCGCGGCCGATGCGCGCGTAGAGCCAGGAGCGCGCCCGTTCGAACCAGGCGATGGCGATGTGGCCGCCGTCCAGCGGGAGCAGCGGCAGCAGGTTGAACACGCCGATGAAGAAGTTCAGCGACACGAACAGCATGAAGAACACCAGCCAGGCGTTGTTCTCCACGGCCTCGCCGCCGAGCCGGCTGGCGCCGACCACGCTGATCGGGGTGTCCACGTCACGCTCGCCGCCGGTGATCGCGTTCCACAGCGCGGGCACCTTCTGCGGGATGCGCTGCATGGCGTGCGCGGTCTGCACGGCCATGGTGCCGGTGAAGTCGGCGGTCGCGCCGAACGCGGCGACCGGGCCGTACTCGACCCGGGTCGGGGTGGTGGGCGAGAGCGCCACGCCGAGCGCGGACACCGCCGAGGTGGCGCCCTTCGGGTCGCCCAGCGGCGGACGCTGCACCGAGGCCAGGTCGACCCGCGCCTCGTCCGGCTTGCCGTCGCGCACGAAGGCGACGGTGGCCGTACCGGGCGGGGTGGCGCGGACCACGTCGAGCATGTCGCCCCAGGTCGAGACCGGCTTGCCGTTCACCGCGGTGATCCGGTCGCCGTCCTTGAGCTGGGCCTTCTCGGCCGGGCTGGCCGGGTCGCCGGACTCGCAGGCGCGGGCCGCGTTCTCCACCACCACGCACGGGGCGATGGCGATCACCGCCGGCTCGGCCCGGAAGCCGGCCTCGGTGCTGGGGAACTTCGGGTTCGGCAGCCCCACCGACACCGCGATGATCCAGAGCGCGATCAGGGCCAGGGCGAAGTGGGTGATCGAACCCGCGGACATCACGATCGTCCGCTTCCACACCGGGTAGCGCCACATCGCGCGCTTCTCGTCCCCCGGCTCGACGTCGTCGTCCTGCGGGGTCATGCCGACGATCTTGCAGAAGCCGCCGAGCGGGATGCCCTTGATGCCGTACTCGGTCTCGCCCCGCTTGAACGACCACAGCGTCGGGCCGAAGCCGACGAAGTAGCGCGTGACCTTCATCCCGAACGCCTTGGCGGTCAGCATGTGCCCCGCCTCGTGCAGGCTCACCGAGATGAGGATCGCCAGGGCGAACAGCACCACCCCGAGCAGATAGCTCATCGAGCTCCTTCCACCGACCCGACGATGATCTCCTGGGCGTGCGCCCGTGCCCACGACTCGGCGGCGAGCACGTCCTCGACGGTACCTGGTTCGTCGAAATCGGGAGCGTCCTCCAGCACCCGCTGGAGGGTGTCGACGATGCCGAGGAACGGCAGCCGGCCCGCGGCGAACGCGGCCACGCACTCCTCGTTCGCCGCGTTGTAGATCGCCGGGCGGCAGCGCCCGGCCTCGCCCGCCGCCTTGGCCAGCGCGACCGCCGGGAACGCGGCGTCGTCGAGCGGGAAGAACTCCCAGGTGTGGGCAGTGGTCCAGTCGACAGCCGCGGCGGCTCCGGGCACGCGGTCCGGCCAGCCGATGCCCAGCGCGATCGGCAGCCGCATGTCCGGCGGGCTGGCCTGGGCGAGCGTGGAACCGTCGGTGAACTCGACCATCGAGTGGATCACCGACTGCGGGTGGACCATCACCTCGATGTCGGCGTACGGCACGTCGAACAGCTCGTGCGCCTCGATCACCTCCAGCGCCTTGTTGACCATCGTGGCGGAGTTGATCGTGACGACCGGGCCCATGTTCCAGGTGGGGTGCGCCAGCGCCTGCTCCGGCGTGACGGCGGTCAGCTCGTCGCGCCGCCGCCCCCGGAACGGGCCGCCGCTGGCGGTGACCACCAGCCGCCGTACCTCGCCCCGGGCGCCGCCGCGCAGGCACTGCGCCAGCGCCGAGTGCTCGGAGTCGACCGGAACGATCTGCCCCGGTCGGGAGACGGCGGCCTTGACCAGCGGGCCGCCGGCCACCAGGGACTCCTTGTTGGCGAGCGCGAGGGTACGCCCGGCGTGCAGCGCGGCCAGCGTCGGCGGCAGGCCCAGCGAGCCGACGACGCCGTTGAGCACCACGTCGCACGGCCACTGCGCCAGCTCGGTCATCGCGTCCGGCCCGGCCACGATCTTGGGCAGCTTGAAGTCACCGCTGGCCCAGCCGCGCTTGCTCGCCTCGGCGTAGAACGCGAGCTGGAGATCCTGCGCGGCGGACGCGCGGGCCACACCGACCGCATCCACGCCCAGCTCCAGCGCCTGCGCGGCGAGCAACTCCACGTTGCCGCCACCCGCGCCGAGGGCCACCACCCGGAAGCGGTCCGGGTTGCGCTTGACGATGTCGATGGCCTGGGTGCCGATCGAGCCGGTCGAACCGAGCAGTACGAGATCTCGGGGAGTGGTCACCGGACCATTGTTCCCCAGCGCCTCACCCCGGTTCGTCCCGGAGTGCCCGGCGACATGATCGACTCCACTTCGCCGAGGTGGCGGCATCAGGGTTGCCGCGATGCCACCACTTCGGCGATCCGGTGTCGATCACGCCTGCGGCGCCTCCTCGTCGAGCAGGTCGGCCGGGTCGACGCTGAACTCGAACGGCTGCCGCATCACGAACGTCGTACCGGCGGCCGCGGCGGCCAGCGGCCGGTACTCGCCCTCGACCAGTTCGTAGAGGGCGAGCGCGGGCACCCGGTTACGCAGGTCGACCCGGAGGAAGTACGGCACACCGGCGGCCGCGTACTCCCGTGGCCGGTCGATCACGTCCTTTCGCCGGTTACCGGGCGACACGATCTCACCGAGGAGCACCGCCTGGCCGATGTCGACAGCGGATCGGCCACCGCCCGAGGAGCGCAGTACGGCGATGTCGGGGATGAACAGATCCTTGCCGGAAATCAGGTTGATCTCGGGGTAGACCCAGAGCCCGCTACGCCGGGCGGCCCGGTGCAGCCGATACGGCAACTCGCGTTCGACCGACTGATGGTCGATGCCGGCATGTGGTGTCACGATCACGCTTCCGCTCAGGACCTCGACCTTCGGGCCGTTGGTCTCCGGTAGGAGATCGAGAGCGAGCTGCGCGGTCCAGGGCTCGTCGCGCCAGCGGAGCACCTCGAACGACGGCTCGGCGGGCTGCGGTGCCGGCTCGGGCGCGAATGCGGCCTGGGCCATCAGGCTCACCCCCTCAGCGGGTAATCGTGCTACCACTCACCCTAACGGCGCTGTCCCGCTCCGCCCTGCTCGCACACGTTGTCCGCCCCCAACCACCGGAATCCCGGCGATCATGAGGTTGACGGCGTCGGCGGTCCGATTTGTCACCGTCAACTCCATGATCGCCGGGGCGGGCGCGGGTCTGAACGGTCAGGCGGGGCGCTCCAGGACGAAGGTCTCCAGTTCGACCCCGCCGTACCAGTCGGTGCGCACGCCCACGTGCGTCATGCCGAGGCGCCGGGCCACCGCCATCGACGGGTCGTTCCCGGCCATCACCACCGCGTACACCCTCGGGGTGCCGGTGGCGAACTCGCGTTCCAGCACCGCGCGGGCCGCCTCGGTGGCGTAGCCGTTGCCCTGGGCGTCGGGGTGCAGGTGCCAGCCGACCTCGATGTCGTCGGTCAGGGTGACGCCGTCGCGTCCCGGCAGCGGCTTGAGCAGGATGCTCCCCGCCACCGGTCCGCCGTCGCGCGGCTCGATCGCCCACAGGCCCCAGCGGCCGGCGTACGGACCCCAGCGTTCGTGCCACATCCGGACCCGTTCGCGCGCCTCGGACGGGTCGGTCATCCGCCCCTTGCCGCCACCCAGCCAGCGCATCACCTCGTCCCGGGAGTAGATGTCGTAGACCCGGGCCAGGTCGTCGGGCGACTCGGTCCAGTCCCGGAGCACCAGCCGGTCGGTCGTGGCGATCGTCATGCCGCCGGATCGTAATGCGTGGCGCGGGGTCGTACGGGGAACGAGAGGGCGATGGGCGACGGGTGGGAGCGGACCAAGCGGATCACGGCTGCGGCGTTCCGGCCGGTCCGCGGCCGCGACCTGTCGCTGCACGCCGCCGCGATCACCTTCTACGGCGCGATCGCCGTGGTGCCGGTGGCGCTGCTGGCGATCTGGCTGACCGGGCTGCTCGCCGGGGCGGACCGGGTACGGCGGCTGACCGGGTACGCCATCGACACGCTGCCCACCGAGATCGGCGCGCACCGGGCGGCGGCCGCGCTGGTCGAGGCCGGGCTGGGACTGACCCCGCTGCTGGCGCTGGCCTCGCTGCTGCCGGCGTCCCTCTACGGCGAGGGACTGCGCCGCGCCTTCGTCTCGGTGGCCGAGCCGCGCGCCGAGTCCGGCGCGCTGGTCGGCTGGCGGGGCCGCCTGCTGCTGCTCCCGCTGCTCGCGCCGGCCCCGGCGCTGCTGCTGTCGATCCTGCTCGGGCTGCCGATGACCACCCGTCTGGTACGCCAGGGCGGCTGGGTCGGCGCGCTCGGCGTGGTGCTGTCGTTCCTGGCGGTGTGGCTGGTGCTCACGCCGGTGCTGATCTGGGTGTTCCGGGTGGTCGGCCCGGCCTCGCCGGACTGGCTCGCCACCGTCGTCCTGGGCTCGTTCACGGCGGCGAACCTGTCCGGCTTCGTGCACGGCTTCGTGCTGTTCTGCTCGCTGCCGCTGGACCTGGGCGTGCCGTTCGGCGGGTTCGACGAGATCGGCGGCGGCGTGGCGGTGCTGCTCTGGCTGTACCTGTTCCATGTGATCGTGCTGTCCGGCTACTCGGCCACGCTGGCGGCGAGCCGGTGGCGGGCCACCCGGGAGGCGGCCCGCGCCTGACGGCTGCGGTCAGCGCCGGAACGGGCCGCGCACCTCGTACGTGATGCCGCCGGTGCCGGCCCGGGCGCCGCTGGTGCCGCGCTGCGAGGAGAAGTAGAGCCGGCTGCCGTCCGGCGAGAACGCGGGCCCGGTGATCTCCGACTCGGACTGCCCGAGCAGCCGGAGGAACGGCGTCACCACACCGGCCGGTGTGATCACGTTGATCTCCATGTTGCCGCCGTCCTCGGCCACGTAGAGGTCACCGCCGGCGGTGCCGGTGATGTTGTCGACGCCGGTCAGCGGCGCGGCCCCGGCCGGCACCAGCGAGTCGTCGTACGCGAGGTCGAGCCGCTGGTTCACCGCGTCGTACGCCCACACCCGGTTGTCGCCCTTGGTGGTGAACCAGCAGGTGTCGTCGGCGTACCAGCAGCCCTCGCCGCCGTCGAACGTCTGCGCCGCGGCCACCTGGTAGCGGGTGGGCACCGGAAACCCGTCGCGGTCCGGCAGGTCCCGCCAGGTCACCGGCCCGGTCACCTGGCCGTCCGGGGCGCAGAGCACCTGCACCCGGCCGGTGCGCAGGTCACCCCAGGTGTCCGGGACGAACCGGTAGAAGCAGCCGTCCCCCTCGTCCTCGGTCAGGTAGACCACCCGCCGCACCGGGTCGCAGGCCGCCGCCTCGTGCTTGAACCGGCCCATCCGGGTCCGCTCCTCGCCGGCCCGGCCACCGGCCGGCCAGGTCTCGAATACCCGGCCCAGCGGCACCTCCTCGCAGGACAGCCACGTCCCCCACGGGGTCGGCCCGCCCGCGCAGTTGACGTTCGTGCCACCGAGGATCCGGTACGCGGCGGCGATCGCGCCGTCGGCGGCGAACCGCACCGCCGAGGCGCCGCCGACGAGCGGCACCTCCGAGTTGGAGACGTAGATCCAGCCGTCGCCGGCCGGGAAGCAGGCGCCGCCGTCGGGCGCCGGGTGCCAGGTGTACGAGGTGCCCGCGACCCGCTGACCGGAACGCGCGATCACCCGGCTGGTGAAGCCGGCCGGCAACTGGAGGCTGTTGGCGTCGGCGGCCAGCAGGTCGCCGTACGGGCCGGGGCCGGGCTGGGCGGGCTGGGCCGGGGCGGCAGCGGCGGCCCAGAGACCACCGGCGAGAGCGGCGGCGCCACCGGCGGCTGTGGCGCGCAGGACGGTACGACGATCCATCGGGGATTACCTCCCGGGGGGCGGTGGGTGTCCCGTCGACGGTAGGACGAGTAATGCATCGACAACTGCCACTATAGGGTGAACGCGGGGTGACGGCCGTCCGGCGTCAGAGGCCTTCGACGTACCGCTTCGCGTCGGCGAGCGACATGTGCGTGTGCTCCCGCACCACCTTGATCGCCTGGATCTTCTTGCCCCGGTACAGCAGCCGTGCGGCCTCGGCCCGCACCGCGTCGTCGACGCCCTTTCCCGGTGCCGGCGGGCCGGGCGACCAGGTTCCGCCGGACACCAGCACGTCCACCGCCCGCTTCGCGTCCAGCAGCGACAGCCCGGTCTGCTCGCGCAGCACCTTGACCGCCTCGACCGTACGCCCCGCGCGGGCCAGCCGGAGCACCTCGGCCTGCCCGTCGCCCGCCGGGCGGTCCGGGGCGACCAGATCCCGGGGACGGCCGCGCCGCAGCGCGAGCAGGAGCAGGAGCAGGAACACCACCACGACGAGCGCCACCGCGAGCGCGATCTGGACAGCCGGGGACATGCCCGGAACGGTAGCGCCCCAGCGCGAACCCTCCCTTCGTGGCCCTGCCGCCGCTACGCTCCGCGGCATGAGCGAACGCACCGAGCGAAGCGAGGGCCGTGAGCGCATGCCCAACCAGCACCCCATGAGCGACGCGAGTGAGCTGCCGTCCCGCGCCGACGTCGTCGTGGTCGGCGCCGGGCACAACGGCCTGGTCTCGGCGATCCTGCTGGCCCGCGCCGGCCTGGACGTCCTCGTGCTGGAGGCATCCGGGGTGATCGGCGGGGCGACCCGCACCGAGAACCCGTTCCCGAAGGTGCCGGGGCTGCGTCACTCCACCGGGTCGTACCTGCTCGGGCTGATGCCGCCGGAACTGCTGGCCACGCTCGACGTGACCATCCCGGTGCTGCGCCGCGACCCGCACTACTTCCTGCCCACGCCGGGCGGCCTCGGCTCGCCGTACCTGCTGGCCGGCAGCGACGTGGCGGCCGGCCGGCGGCAACTCGCGGAGATGTTCTCCCCCGCCGACGTCGCCGCCGACGACGCGCTGCACGCCGAGCTGGCCCAGTTGCGGGAGGATCTCGCCCCGGCGTGGCTGGCCGAGCCGCTGCCGGTCGAGGAGACCGCCGAGCGTCACGTGCGGCCCGCGCTGCGGCAGGTCTTCGTCGACCTGGTCCGCGGGTCGGTGGCCGACCACCTGGCCCGCTTCGACTTCCGCTCCGAGCTGCTGGTCAGCATGTACGCGGTCACCGACGGGCTGTCCGGGCTGAACGCCGGCCCGGACGACCCCGGCACCGGGCACAACTTCCTGGTGCACAACATGTGCCGGCTGCCCGGCGCGGACGGCACCTGGATGATCACCCGGGGCGGGATGGGCACCGTGTCGCGCACGTTCGCCGAGGCCGCCGAGCGCGCCGGGGCGCGGATCGTCGCCGACGCGCCGGTCACCGCCATCCGGCTGACCGGGGGCGCCGCCGCCGGGGTGACGCTCGCCGACGGCCGGGAGGTCGACGCCTCCGTGGTGCTCGGCGCCTGTGACCCGTACCGGCTGATGGAGCTGCTGCCCGACGGCGCGCTCCCGGCGGAGCTGGGCGCGCGGATGGCGGCGGTCCGCCGCACCGGCACCACGCTCAAGCTCAACCTGGCGCTGACCGGGCTGCCGCGCTTCTCCTGCCTGCCGGACGACGCGCCGAGCCCGTTCGGCTCGACCATCCACCTGCTGCCCGGCTCGGCCTCGCTCGTCGGCGACGGCGGGGAGTCACCCATGACGGCGCTGCGCGGCATGTGGGCGGACGTGCGGGCCGGACGGCTGCCGGACGAGCCGACGATCGAGTGGTACCTGCACACGACCGTCGACCCGTCGCTGTCCGACGACGCGGGGCACCACTCGTCGGCGTTGTTCGTGCAGTCGGTCCCCTACGAGCCGGCCGGCACCACCTGGGACGCGGCGCTGCCCGGGTACGTGCAGCGGCTGCTCGCGATCTGCGAGCGGTACGCCCCGGGCGCCGCCGACCTGGTCGCGGACGCGGTGCCGCTGCCGCCGCCCGGCATCGAGGCGCACTTCGGCATCACCGGCGGGCACATCCACCACGTCGACAACACGGTGTCGTTCACCGACCGGATGCCGTACGCGACGGGTGTGGACGGCGTGTACGCGGGCAGCGCGGGCTGCCACCCGGCGGGCAGCGTGATCGGCGCGGCCGGGCACAACGCGGCCCGGCGCATCCTCGCCGACCTGGGCTGAGTCCTCACGGCGTGTCGGGTGCCTCCTGGCCGGCGGGCGGGAGGTCGCCCGGCCCGCGGACCAGGTAGACGCCGACCAGCAGCAGGTACGCCAGCAGGCTCAGCACCGGGTCGACGAACACGATCGCGAACGCGACCAGGTAGAGCAGCGGACCCAGGCGGAACCGGCGGGCCACCGCCCGCGCCAGCCGCGGGTCGAGGCCCGGTTGCAGCAGCCCGCGGCGGCGCGCCCACCACCAGCTCAGGTTGAAGAACAACGCCTCACCGAGCACCACGCCCGCGTACAGCGCGGCGGTCAGCCGCTGGTCGTCGACGGTGCCGCGCAGGTTGTCCGCGAGCAGGTCGGCGGTGAACGGGATCGCCGCCACGAACATCAGCAGCAGCAGGTTCAGCACCAGCAGCATCTGGTCGACCCGGCGGACGTACCGCCACATGTTGTGGTGGGTCAGCCAGACCTGGCCGACGATGGCGAACGTGATCACGTACGCCAGGTAGGCGCGCCACTCGTGCAGCAGCGCGGCCGGCAGCCCGTCGTCCTGCGGCGTGTCCGGGTCGAACGACAGCAGCTCGACGGCCATCAGGGTGAGCACGATGGCGATCACCGCGTCGCTGAACGCCTCCACCCGGGAGGCGTCGCGCGCCATCTCGTTGCCGCGCCCGAACCGGTACGCCGGTTCCCTGTCCGCACCCGTCACGCCGCCCCCTCCCGACCGATGGTCGCGTGCCGGGGGCGGCGGACGGGGCGGAAACCGTCAGATGGCCGCTTCCCCGGCCGGCGCCGGGGTCTCCGCGTCGGCGCGGTGCGCGCGGATCTTGTGCCCGACGCTGGTCAGGCAGCGGCCGCTGGCCAGGTCGAACTTCCAGCCGTGCAGCTGGCAGGTGAGCTGGTCGCCGTCGACGATGCCGAACCGGCTCAGGTCCGCCTTCAGGTGCGGGCAGCGCCGCTGCACCACCCAGCCGTCGAGCGTGATGTCCTCGGCGTCGACCGCCCGCTCGTGCTCGTCGTACCAGCCCTCGGCGTACTGGAGGCGCTCCTCGGACAGGCACTTGAAGAAGGCGTAGACGAACTCGTTGTACTGGCCGATGCGGGCCGCGGAGAAACGGCAGGACAGGAACAGCGAGTTGACCCAGTCCACCTCGCCGATGTGCAGCAGGTGCTCGATCAGCGCCCGCTCGGTACGGAACCGGTAGCGGACCTTCTCGTCCGCGTACGGCCGGACCTCCTTGCCCGGGAAGTCCACCACGATTGATTCAATGGCCTCACCGCCTGAGCTGTCAGTGCCGACCAGGTCGAAGCGGACCGGGCCGCCGACGCCCTTGGCCAGGTAGATCGACTCGTCCAGCAGCGGCTCGATCCGGCGCTTCATCTCGCCCAGCACGTCGACCTCGGGGTGCCGCCAGGACGCCTTCTCGGCCTCGATCACGCCGCGCTTGCGCTCCCGCATCTCCTCCAGGTGGGCGACCTTGTTCGCGAAGAACTCCTCCACCGGCACCGGGTGGGTGGTGGTCGCGCCCTCGGTCGTGACCTCCGCGACGCTGCCCGGCAGCAGCACGATGCCGTTGGTGCCGCCGACCTTGGCGTACTCGGCCAGGAACACGGACTGGTCGGGGAAGATGTTGCCCTCGTCGCCGAAGATGTCGTTGAACTGCCACAGCTCGTCGTCGAGGAAGCACGGCGGGCCGGCGATCGGGAAGACGTGGTCGGCCTTCAGGTCGTCGATGTAGCGCCAGGTGCGGTCGAACTGCCGGTCCCGCTTCTGCTTGCCGAACGCGGTCTTCGCCGCCTGCGGCAGCTCGTAGACCATCGGGTACCAGATCGCGCCGGAGAACTGGAGCATGTGCGCGTGCACGTGGCCCAGCTCGGCGAACACGCTGAGGTCGGTCGGCCGGGCGTCGTTCTGGTTGAGCAGCCGCACGCCGTCGTACTCGACCCAGAGCGAGGAGTCGCCGATCGGGCCGTCGGTCGGGCTGGTCAACGCCTGGATCATGATCTTCAGGCCGCCGGGCAGCTCCACCACCTGCTCGTTCGGAGCCTTGAGGAACTTGGTGAAGCCCAGCTCCCGGAACTCGTCCTCCATCTCCGAGGTGGGGAACTCGGGCAGCAGGACTGTGGCGTCCTTGGACACGAAGTCACGCAGGTGCTTCGCGTCGAAGTGGTCCCGGTGCAGGTGCGACACGTACAGGTAGTCGACCTGGCCCAGGGTCGCCCAGTCGAGGAGGGAGTTGTCCGGGAAGGGGAACCACGAGGCGAAGTAGGCGGGGTTGACCCACGGGTCGCACAGGATGCTGCCCGCGGCCGTGTCGATCCGCATGCTGGCATGCCCCGTACCGGTCACTCGCACCGCAGTCCTCCTCAAAAAGGCATCAAGGTGTACGTCAAGACGCTACCGGAGGCAGTGTGCTCGCCGTCCCGCGACGCCGGTAGTGGCCATCCGCCCCCACCGGTACGGGACCAACGACCCGGGCCGGCCGGGCCGCCCGGTGTCGCCCGCCCGGGTCATCCCCGGCACAGGAGGTCGGACCCTGCGCCGGGCCCGGTTGGGGGCGTGCCAGACTGATCGGAGATCCGATCGCGAGGGAAGGACCGACAGTGGCAGGAGACGAGCCGGTAACCGCGCCAGATCAGCACAAGCCCGGACACCGCAAGTCCGGACGGATCGGTGCGGTGCTGTCGGCGTTGGCCTTGGTTCTGATGGCGTTCTGCGGGATCGAGGAGGGCCGGGTGGAGCACATCTGGCTGTTCGGGATCGCCGGACTGCTGATCGCCATCGTCATCGGCGACGCCGTGCTGCGCCGCAACGGCCTGCGGTCCTGACGCGCGGCGCCCACGGTAGTGCGCGAAGGGCCCGCCCCCCGGTGAGGGGGCGGGCCCTTCGTCGTCTCGCGGCCGGGGTCAGCGGCCGAGCAGGATGTCCTGCACGTCCTTGAGCGCGGCGTCGACCTCGGCCTCGAAGTAGCCACCGGGCACCAGCCCGAACCGCAGCGTGTCGAGTTCCTTCGGGTTCACCGGCATCGGGTTGCGCCCCTGCATGCCGCCGAGCAGCGTCTCGAAGAACCGGTCGACCTGGTCCGGGTCGTAGCCGCTGCCGAACCGGCGGACCTGGAAGCTGCGCCGGATCTGGTCGACCCGGTGCAGGTCACTGCCGGGCGGACCGGCCATCGGCGGTCCCACCATCGGCGGCCCGGCGACCGGCGGACCCACGAGCGGCGGGCCGGTCATCGAGGGGCCCGGGCCGTAGCCCTGGTCCGGCGGACCGTAACCCGGGTCGGGCGGCCCGTAGCCGGGCTCCGGTGCGCCGTAGCCCTGCTGCGGCAGCGCCGGCGGGCCGCCGGGGCCACGACCACGCAGCTCGCGCTCGGGCATGCGGATCTCGGCGGTCATGTCGGCACGCGCGCGCCGGCCGGCCTCGAACCCGTCGAACCGCTCCTCCTGGCCGTACCCGCCGGGACCGCTGTCCGGGGGACCGTAGCCACCCGGGCCGCTGTCCGGCGGACCGTACCCACCGGGGCCGCTGTCCGGCGGACCGTAGCCGCCGGGGCCGTTGTCCGGCGGACCGTAGCCACCCGGGCCGGGCGGCAGGCCGCGCGGCGGCGGGCCGCCGTGCCCCATCGGCGCACCCGGACCCATCGGGCCCGGACCACCCGGGCCGCGGGGGCCGTCGTAGCCGCCGCGCGGGCCGTCGTAACCACCGGCGAACGCGCCGGTCGGCTCGTCGTAGCGGTTGCCGTAGCGGTCGGCCGGCGGGACGGGCTGAGCGGGCATCTGCCGGGGCGGCATCGGCGGCTGCGGCACCGGCGACATGCCCCGGTCGTCGCGCATCGGCGGGCCGAGCCGGTCGGCCATCCGGGGATCGCCACCGCGCCCGGCCGGTGCGCCACCGCGCTCCTCCAGCTCGGCGAGCTGCCGCTCGACCCGGTCGAGGTGCAGGTCGACCTGCCACTCGTCGTAGCCGTTGAACCGGACCCGGAAGACGACGTCGTGGACCTCCTGGGAGGCCACGGGCGCGCCGATCGGCTGGCCGTCGAGTGTCGCCTCGACCCGGTCCAGGAAGGCATCGACCTCGTCGACCTTGTAGCCCCGGCGGAGCGCCTTACGCCGGAAACGCTGACCCTGACTCGCCACTATGTCTCCTGGTCTCGTACCGCTACGCCGTTGCCGCGCCTGAGTCGCCGTCCGTGTCCCCGGCGGCGGCGAGCTGCCCACAGGCCCCGTCGATCTCGCGTCCCCGGGTGTCGCGCACCGTGGTCGACACCCCGGCGTCGCGCAACCGCCGGACGAACTCCCGCTCGACCGGCTTCGGGCTGGCGTCCCAGCGGCTGCCCGGAGTCGGGTTGAGCGGGATCAGGTTCACGTGGGCCAGCTTGCCGGCCAGTAGCCGCCCGAGCAGATCGGCTCTCCACGGCTGGTCGTTCACGTCCTTGATCATCGCGTATTCGATGGACACGCGACGCCCCGTCGTGGCCGCGTAGTCCCACGCCGCGTCCAGCACCTCGGACACCTTCCAGCGCTGGTTGACCGGGACGAGTTCGTCGCGCAGCTCATCATCGGGGGCGTGCAGCGACAACGCAAGGGTCACCGAGAGGTCTTCGCTGGCCAGTCGGCGGATCGCCGGCACCAGGCCCACCGTCGAGACGGTGATGTGCCGCTGCGACAGGCCCAGCCCCTCCGGTGCCGGGGCGACCAGCCGGCGGATCGCCGCCACCACCCGCGAGTAGTTGGCGAGCGGCTCGCCCATGCCCATGAACACCACGTGCGACAGCCGCGGCGGCGACCCGGCGACCGCGCCGGAGGCGGCCACCCCGGCCAGGTAGACCGCCTGGTCGACGATCTCGGCGGTGGACAGGTTGCGGGTCAGCCCGGCCTGGCCGGTGGCGCAGAACGGGCAGGCCATGCCGCAGCCGGCCTGGCTGGAGATGCAGACGGTCACCCGGTCCGGGTAGCCCATCAGCACGCTCTCCACCAGCGAGCCGTCGTGCAGCCGCCAGAGCGCCTTGCGGGTCGCGCCGTCGTCGCAGGCCAGCTCGCGTACCGGGGTCAGCAGGTTGGGCAGCAGCTCGCCGGCCAGCCGCTCCCGGGTCGCCGCCGGCAGGTCGGTCATCTGCTCCGGGTCGCGCACCAGGCGGCCGAAGTAGTGGTTGGAGACCTGCTTGGCGCGGAACGCGGGCTCACCCAGCTCGGCGACGAGCGCCTGCCGGCCCGGCAGGTCCAGGTCGGCGAGGTGGCGGGGAGGCATCGCGGGCCGGCGGCCGCGGGCGTCGGGGTCTACGGAGATCAGCGGGAGACTCGTCATGGCGCGTCCAGTCTGACACGCTCCCGCCCGGACGCACCCGTCCGTACGTGTCGAATCGCCCCCGGCCACCCGGTCCGCAGCGGGTCGCCGCCGTGACGCATGCCTCAGCTCACCACCGGGACGAAGACGGCGAGCAGCAGGTAGGCCACCGGCACGGCGAACAGGATCGAGTCGAGCCGGTCCATCAGGCCGCCGTGCCCGGGCAGCAGGTTGCTCATGTCCTTGACGCCGAGATCCCGCTTGATCATCGACTCGGCGAGGTCACCGAGCACCGCCGAGACCGAGATCGCCATCCCGAACAGCGCACCCCACCAGGGGGCCACGTCGAACAACGCCCACAGCAGCGCGGCGCTGCCCGCCGCCGCGGCCGTCACCGAGCCGGCGAAGCCCTCCCAGGACTTCTTCGGGCTGATCGTCGGCGCCATCGGGTGCTTGCCGAAACTCACGCCCGCGGCGTACCCGCCGGTGTCGGAGAGCACCACCGCCGCCAGCGTCACCAGCACCCGCAGGGCCCCGTCGTCGGGCGCCGCCGCGAGCATGGCCGCGAACCCGGCGAGGAACGGCACGTACACCGCGATCAGGGTGGCCGCGGTCAGGTCGCGCTGGTAGTTGCCGGGCCCGTCGCCCAGCCGCCAGATCATCGTGCCCAGCACCGTGACCAGCAGCCCGAGGCACAGCGCGTCGGGGCCCGCGTACCAGGCCAGGCCCACTGTGATCACGCCACCGGCGACGAGCGGCGCCAGCGGCGGGTGGGCGCCGCTGCGGCGTACCGCGCGGGCCATCTCCCAGATGCCGATCCCCACCGCGGCCGCGAGCACGGCGAGGAACGCCGGCATGAAGAAGAACAGCGGCACCACGACCGCCGCGCCGAGGGCCACCCCGACGCCGATCGCGGCCGGCAGGTTGCGCCCCGCCCGGGACGCCTTCGGTGCGGTGGTCGGCGGACGCTCCGCGCTCGCCCGACGGCGTCCCGGCCCGCGGCGGCCGGCCGGCGGCTCGGGCTCGGGCGTGGGTGCGGGCTCGTCGCGTACCGCCGGGATCTGGTCGGTGGGCTCGTCCCGGACCGGCGCGATCTGCGCGGTCGGGTACTCGTCGTCGCGGGCGGGCTCGCCCCACGGGCCGTCGTGCTCCGGCCCGTCCGGCCGGGCGCGGTCGCCGGCCGGCGGTCCGTCGTACCGGCCCGGGCCGTCGTGGTGCCGCGAGGTCGTCGGGTACGGCCCGGCGTACGTGTCCGGACCGGCATACGTGTCCGGAGCGGCATACGGGTCCGGGCCTGCGCCGGGACGGGCGTAGGTGTCCGGCTCGGCGGGGCGGGTGTGCGCGGCCGGGCCGGGCCGCCACGGGCCGGGCTCCAGATCGGTGTCCGGCCAGGGCAGGGCCGGGGCGGCCGGGCGGTCCCAGCCGCGCGACTCGGTGTTGCCGTAGGGGTCGGGGTGGGACATCACGCACCGGCAGCCGGTACGAGAGCCACCACATGACGCAAGACCAAGACCATCCCCTACCGGCGTGAGACTTCCTGTTTTACCGACCGAGGGCCGGGCGACTCCCGCCGTTCACCCCGTGGTGGTCGGGAATCGTGCCGAGCCTACTGCACCCGCCGCGGCCCCGAGGGTGTGTGCCGCCGGGCACGACGACGGCACCGGGCCGCCGCCCGGGCGGGCGACGGCGGCGCGGTGCCGTGCGAGGTACGCGGGTGCTCAGACCTCGAGCAGCTCGCTCTCCTTGTGCTTGACCAGCTCGTCGACGTTGGCGACGAAGCGCTGGGTCAGGTCGTCCAGCTCCTTCTCCGCGCGCCGGCCCTCGTCCTCGCCGACCTCGCCGTCCTTGACCAGGCGGTCCAGCTCTTCCTTGGCCTTGCGGCGGATGTTGCGGACGGCGACCTTGGCCTCCTCGCCCTTCTGCCGGGCGACCTTGATCATGTCGCGGCGCCGCTCCTCGGTCATCTGCGGCAGGACGATGCGGAGCTGGTTGCCCTCGTTGTTCGGGTTGGCCCCGAGGTCCGAGTCGCGGATCGCCTTCTCCATGGCGCCCAGCTGCGAGTTGTCGTACGGCTTGATGATCACCATGCGCGGCTCGGGCACCGCGATGGACGCCATCTGCGGCAGCGGGGTCGGGCTGCCGTAGTAGTCGATGACGATCCGGGAGAACATGGCGGCGTTGGCGCGTCCGGTACGGATGCCGCCGAACTCCTCCTTGGCGTGCTCGATGGCACGCTCCATCTTCTCCTCCGCCTCGAGGAGGGTGTCGTCGATCACCGGTCTCCTCGCCTCCTTCTGTCGCTCGTCGTGTGTGGTGCGGGTGCTGCCGTGGCAGAGGGACCGCTGCCGGTCCGGCGGGCCGGTCAGGCGGTGATCAGGGTGCCGATCTTCTCGCCGCCGACGGCCCGGACGATGGTGTCGTCGCCCTGGGCGCCGAAGACCAGCATCGGCAGGCCGTTCTCCATGCAGAGGCTGAACGCGGCGGCGTCGGCCACCCGCAGATTACGGCGCAGCACCTCGGAGAAGGTGATCGAGTCGAGCTTGCTCGCGGTCGGGTCGATCCGGGGGTCGGCGGTGTAGACCGCGTCCACGCCGTTCTTGCTCATCAGGACCACGTCCGCGCGGATCTCCAGCGCCCGCTGGGCAGCCACCGTGTCGGTGGAGAAGTACGGCATGCCGGCGCCGGCGCCGAAGATGACCACGCGGCCCTTCTCCAGGTGCCGGATCGCGCGCAGCGGGATGTACGGCTCGGCGACCTGGGCCATGGTGATCGCGCTCTGCACCCGGGTCTCGATGCCCTCCTTCTCCAGGAAGTCCTGGAGGGCCAGGCAGTTCATGACCGTGCCCAGCATGCCCATGTAGTCGGCGCGGGCGCGATCCATGCCACGCTTCTGCAGCTCGGCGCCGCGGAAGAAGTTGCCGCCGCCGACCACCACCGACACCTGCACGCCGCGGCGTACCACTGTGGCGATCTGGCGGGCGATGCCCTGCACGACGTCGGGGTCGACGCCGATCGCGCCGCCGCCGAAGACCTCACCGGAGAGCTTCAGCACCACCCGGCGGGACCGACCGGGCGGAGGGGCGGTCGGGTCCTCCGCCGCCAGGCTCCGGTCACTCACAACCTGCGTCATCCGCCCCGCCCCTTCTCCCCGCGCATCGCGCGAGCGTCGCGTACGTGCCCCTGCCGACCCTATGTGACGAGGAGGCCGCGGTGCCTGTCGCGTACACCGGCGGCCTCCTCGTCGACGTTCTCCCCTGTGCCCGGGCCGGACGGCCCGGTGCGGCGGCTCAGGCCTGGCCGACCTCGAACCGCAGGAAGCGGGTCACCTCGATGCCGGCGTCGGCCAGCACCTGCTTGACGGTCTTCTTGTTGTCGGCGACCGACGACTGCTCCAGCAGGACGAAGTCCTTGAAGAAGGCGTTGACCCGGCCCTCGACGATCTTCGGCAGCGCCGCCTCGGGCTTGTTCTCCTCGCGGGCGGTCTGCTCGGCGATGCGCCGCTCGGACTCGACGGTCTCGGCCGGCACCTCGTCACGGGTGAGGTACTTCGGCCGCATCGCGGCGATCTGCATCGCCACGGCGCGCGCGTCGGCGTCGGCCGCCTCGTCCGTCTTGCCGGTGAACTCGACCAGCACGCCGACCGCCGGGGGCAGGTCCTGGCTCTTGCGGTGCATGTAGACCGCGGTGGTGCCGTCCAGCTTGGCGAAGCGGTTGAGCACCAGCTTCTCGCCGATCTTGGCGGACTGCTCCTGGATCAGGTCGGCCACGCTCTTGCCGTCGATGCTGCTGGCGAGCAGCTCCTCGGCGTTGGTGGCGCCGCTGGCCACGCCGTGCTCGACCAGCTGCTGGGCCAGCGCGATGAACGCGTCGTTCTTGGCGACGAAGTCGGTCTCGCAGTTGAGCTCGAGCAGCGCCTGGCCGGAGTGGGCGATGAGGCCGTTGGCGGCGGTGCGCCCGGCCCGCTTGCCGACGTCCTTGGCGCCCTTGACGCGCAGGATCTCGACGGCCTTGTCGAAGTCGCCCTCGGCCTCGGTCAGCGCCTTCTTGGAGTCCATCATGCCGGCGCCGGTGAGGTCGCGGAGCTTCTTGACGTCCGCGGCGGTGAAGTTGGACATGACTCTCTCTTCGGTGTCAGTGAGGTGGTCTGGGGTGCTG
Source organism: Micromonospora sp. BL1 (assembly GCF_003667485.1). Lineage (NCBI taxonomy): Bacteria > Bacillati > Actinomycetota > Actinomycetes > Micromonosporales > Micromonosporaceae > Micromonospora > Micromonospora sp. BL1. The sequence goes on along the minus strand of NZ_RCVK01000284.1, from coordinate 61,582 downwards.
GTTACCCGGTTCCGGGCCGGTTCTGCCCGGCGTACCCGTCGCGTCCCCACCGCCGGAAATCCAGCCGGTGGGGACGCGACGGCGAGATCACTCCGCGGAGGCGGTCGCCGGCTGCTCGGCGGCCGGCGCGGCCTGCTCGGCGGCCGGCGCGGCCTGCTCGGCGGCCGGCGCGGCGGCGGGCTGCTCGTCGGCCTTCTTCGGCTCCTCGAGCAGCTCGCGCTCCCACTCGGCCAGCGGCTCGTCGGCGCCGACCTGGCCGGCCTCGGGCTTCTCGTCCGCGCCCCGGTTGCGGCCGGAGCGGGCGATCAGACCGTCGGCGACGGCGGCGGCGACGACCTTGGTCAGCAGCTCGGCCGAGCGGATGGCGTCGTCGTTGCCCGGGATCGGGAAGTCGACCTCGTCCGGGTCGCAGTTGGTGTCGAGCACCGCGATGACCGGGATGCCCAGCTTGCGGGCCTCGTCGACGGCGATGTGCTCCTTCTTGGTGTCGACGATCCAGACCGCGGCCGGGAGCTTCTGCATGTCCCGCAGACCACCGAGGGTCTTGGTGAGCTTGATCTTCTCGCGGGAGAGCTGGAGCGTCTCCTTCTTGGTGTAACCGGCGGCGGTGCCGCTCAGGTCACCCAGGGCCTCCAGCTCCTTCATCCGCTGCAGCCGCTTGTACACGGTCTGGAAGTTGGTCAGCATGCCACCGAGCCAGCGGTGGTTGACGTACGGCTGGCCGACCCGGGTCGCCTGCTCGGCGATGGCCTCCTGGGCCTGCTTCTTGGTGCCGACGAACAGGATGCTGCCGCCACCGGCGACGGTGGTGCGGACGAACTCGTACGCCTTCTCGATGTAGTCGAGCGTCTGGCGCAGGTCGATGATGTAGATACCGTTGCGCTCGGTGAAGATGAAGCGCTTCATCTTCGGGTTCCAGCGCCGGGTCTGGTGCCCGAAGTGCACACCGCTTTCCAGCAGCTGACGCATGGTCACGACGGCCATGGTGGGTTACTCCTACGTTGTCCCTGGTTGTCCGTCCGGCCGGCGGCCGGACGCCTGGCGCCCGGTCGCCGGCCAGGGTGGGCCCGATACGTCAGACCGGGACCAGGGAGGCCGTCGCCCCACGGAGGAGACCGTGGAGAGGGCACGCGAGGTCGACCGCACGAGGCGGTCGCCAGTCGACCAGTGTACGCGCCCTCCCCGCTGCCCGGCCCCCGGGTGCGGGAGGCCGCCTTGACCGACCCAGGGGACGGCCTTGATCGACTCCGCCTTGATCGACTCCGGCCTTGATCGACGCCATTACGGCGAAGTGGCGGTGTCAACCTGTCGGTGACACCGCCACTCCGGCGTAATGGGGTCAGCGGGCGTTCGCCGCTCAGCCCGCCGCCAGGGCGGCGGCCAGGAACAGGACCAGACCGACGGTCAGATACGCCGTCGGCGGGCGCAGCCAGCCCCGGCTGCCGTCGGCGAGCGCCAGCCCGCCGGTACGCAACCCGTACAGGCCGGTGCCGAAGATCGGCAGCCCGACCACCAGGAAGATGCCCACCACCACGTGCGACGTCGACACCGGGTCGCCGAACAGGCCGTGCAGCAGCACCCGCACCGCCGGCACCTCCAGCACCAGCACCATCACCGCCAGCAGCACCGCCAGCGCGGGGCGCCGGGTCCGGTAGACGCCGTCACCGGGCGGCGGCCCGTCCGGACGCGGCAGCACCGCGGGCATCGGGCCGGTCGGCATCTCCAGCGGGTTCGGGGTCGCGGCCGGCTGGGCCGGGCCGCCCGGACGCTCGCCGATCCGCAGCGGGGTGGCCTCGCCCGGGTTCAGCCGTGCCGCGGCGGTCGGTTCGGCCCCGCCGTCCGGGCCGGTGGTTCCCGGTGCCGGCTCGACGACCGGGTAGCCGCCGATCGGGCTGAGCCGCGGCTTGTCGACGCCGGCAGCGCTCCGGGCGTCGACGCCGGGGCCGCCGGCCGGGTCGCTGCCGTGGGCGATGAGGCCGTACGGGTCGGTGCCGGCCGGGGCGGCGCCGGTCAGCGGGGCGGCCGCCGGCGTACCGAGCGAACTCGACAGCGGGTTGCCGTGCGCGGCGGTGCCGAGCGCGTCGACGCCGCTGCGGGACACCGCGCCGAGCGGGTCGTCCGCGCCACGGGCCGCCGACTCGCGAGCCGCGCGGCGGCCGGCGCGCGATCCGGGCAGCTCACCGGAGACCTCCGGGTCGTCCGGCCGCTGCGACCGCCAGCTGCTCGTGTCGTCCACCAGCGGATCGGCGGCGGAGTACCGGCCCGGCTCGGCGTACCGGCTGTCACCGGCGCGCTGCTCGGGCGTGCGGTAGTCGTCGTCGCGGTAGCGGGGCTCGCCCGCGGCGCGCCAGTCCGACTCGTATCCCCGGTCGCCCCATCGCGACCCCTGCTCATCCTCGGAGTAGCTCCGTCGTCCGTCCACGACCGGCACGGTATGCGACCGGCTCCAGCCGCGCCATCCGGGCCCGTCCGGGGTGTTATCCCAGCTCGAACGGACTTTCTCAGATCATCGACCCGTCACTTGCGGTGATGCGGGAGCCCGGCCGCAGCGGGAAGCGCGCCCCGGCCGATACCTCCGACTGGGGCGCCACTCCATCCACACATTGAGCCTTTTCCACTGGTCTTGCACCTCAGGGCCGGTGGAAAAGGCTCAATGTACTCGCATTTCACGATGCCGTCTGACGGCGGCCGCGACGGCAACGCTGGGTGACCGCCCCGAACCTGTATGGACTACTGTCAGCGCTCCGCATCCACCTCATGCACGGCCACGATCAGATGCAGCACATCAAATACGGGTAGCCACCCGGCCGCAAGAACGGTTACGGGAACGAAGGAAGTTGAGCGCGATGACGCTTAGAGATGGCCGACTCCCGCAATCCAATGTCCTCGCGTTCTTTAGCTGCGATTAGTTCCGGCCGAAGCGCCGAATAGTCAATTTCGGGCTTGATATCGATGGCATAGTAAGTCTCACCGTTTGCCGTCTCCCACGACGCGCCAAAACTAGACAGGAGCCGCTCCAGGTCGACGCGATACTCGGGCAATTTGACAAGAATCTGCACTGTCGAGTGCCCCGATTCCGAGATCAGCCTTTCAAATACAATCTCGCGCCGGTCGCTGTCGGGACGGACGAGGATAATGTCTCCGTATGCAACTCCTCGACAGTAGAAGGGCACATTGCGTAGAGCCAGGTTCAGCCTGGTTTGCGTCTTCGCGGCCCACAGTCGCTCGTAGCCGACGGGCGGCCATGTTGGACTCTCCTCCGGAAGGTCGAAGACTACCTGGAACAAGCGCTCCCTGGAAGCGAAGCTATCGGTCACTAGTCCTCCAGAAGATCACGGAGTTCGCCGTCCCATACTTCTAAAGGCTTAGTACTCTTGTCCCGATTGCAGCGCCGGCAGCTAACTGCGCCGTTATGCGCACCTCCGTGTCCACCTGCCGCACGTGGTTCAACATGGTCAATTTGCGCATCATCCGGCCTGCCCGGCACCCCACTTTGCGATGGCCGACGGACCACATCGCGTCCGCAGTACTCGCACTTGAGAACGCCGCCGTTGGCTTTGAGATTCGCCTCGTATACCTTCTCGCGTTCTGCGTCAGTGAAGTCCAACCCCTCCCGGCCGCAGTTGTGGACCAACACCGGGGTGTTACCGGCGATGACATAGTACGTGTGAACGACGGAAACCGTCAGGTCGCGCATCGCCTCACTGCCGCTGAAGTTGCGGACCTTGACGACGTTCACCGTCGACCCGTCCGCTGCGAGCAGCCCTTCGGCGGACTTGAGCTCACCCGCGCCGACCCACTGCTTGCGGGTGACGCTCCAGAACGGGTGGTGCTGCGTCGTGTCGATCGTCGACACAGCGCCCTTGCCGTCGCGGACGACCAGGTCGGTCAGGGCGTCGTCCTGGTTGATGTGCAGCTTCTCCACCGTCTGGGCACTGGTAGCCCCGCGCTCGGGGTCGTGGGCGAGGACCTGGTCGCCCTCCCGCACCTCGGCGATCGGCTGCGTCGTCCCGTCAGCCATGAGGACAGGGGTGTCCGGTGAGAAACTGTGGGTCGGGCAGCCACCCTTTGAACTGGGTGCGCCTCCACCGTTGTCCCCGCCGGTCTTGCCCTTGGCAGGCGCGACGGGCTCCTTCTTCGGAGGTTCAGGCGTCTTCGACGCCGGCGGCCGCGGGGTCTCGCGAATCGCCTTCTTTAGCTCGGCCATCTCTCTGGCTTCGGCCGCCGGATTGATCGCCGGAGGCTTGCCCCACCGCACGCGCGCCACGACTGCGCCGGCCTTGTCGGCTCCCCAGTCGATAACCTTCTTGCACCACTTGCCGATCTTGCACGCCCAGTCGAGTCCGGGCACGGTCGAGACGCCGGACAGCGCGGCCTCCCGCCAGTTTCCTTCGGTGGCGTAGACGACTCCGTTGACAACGTCGCATCCGGCGCCCACGGGAAGGTACAGGCCGCAACCCTCAAGAAACTCGTGCGTCTTCTGCCGGCCGGTCTTCTTCGCGGGCCCACCACTGCCGTCGTAGCGGGTGTCGCCCTGGCCTTGGCCGCTCGTGCCCTCCGTATAGTTCTGGCACGCATAGCCCCCGAGACCATGGTGATTGCACATGCCGAGGCTGAGATCGTCCGTCGGGTTGAGGTACTCGGGGATGATCAGACCGCTCGGGTCGCTGAACGTGACCGGGTTGTTCGACGCGTAGGTGTACGCGGCCAACTGCTGGGGGTTGCCCGGGTCGTTGATCGGGTCGACCGAGATGAACCGGCCGATGGTCGGGTCGTACTCGCGGGCTCCGAGGTGGGTCAGGCCCGTGGGATCCTGATAACCGCCGAGAAATCCCTGCTGGTTGGGCCAGGTAACCGCCGCGCCCCGTGGCGCCCCGTAGGGCGTCTGGCGGCGCTGGGTGATGGTCTGGTTCGTGTCGTTGGCGATGCTGACCTGCGAGGTTCCCTGGTGGTCACTGGCCAGCCAGGTGATGCCGGTGACGGTGCGCTGCGCCACCACCTCTCCGCCGAACGAGTAGTAGCGGGTGGCCGTCACCTGCCCCGTGGTGCCGTTCTTGCGGATCTCCTGATCCCCGAGGAACAGAGTGCTTCCGGTGGGATCGGTGGCGATGAGCCGGTTGCCGCCCGCGTCGTAGATGTAGGAGCTGGTGCCGGTGCTGTCGGTCACCGATGCCAGGTGCCCCTCGACGTCCCAGGTGAGGGCCTGCTGCCCGGACTTGCCCGGCCGGCTCTTCATGTTGCCGGTCTCGTCGTAGGTGTACGAGCCGGTGGTGGTGCCGGTGCTGTCGGTCCTGCTCCATCCGTTGAGCCGGTGCGGCTGTGCCGCGCCCGTCGCCGGGTAGGAGTAGGACGTCGTCACAGTGCCGGTCGCGGTCCCGCGCTCGATCTGGGTGAGACGATTACCGATGCGGCCCTTCGGGTCGTTTGGCGCGCCGAACGACCACTGCTGCCAGTACGGTGCCGGGCCGCCCAGTTCCGTCTCGGTCTGCGGCTTCGCCGTGCAGTCGAAGGAAGCCGGAGTCCACGCCTCGGTGAGCCGGCGCTGGTGGTCGTAGGTGAAGCACTGGGTGTCGCGTGGTCGAGCACCCGTGTTGTCGTCGATCTTGGTGATGTTGCCGCTGGCGTCGTAGTCGTAGGACGTGTTCACCACGTACGACGGTGCGACCGAGCGGGTCACCGAACTGCTGCGGACCCGGCCAGTGGTGTCGTCGTACAGGTTCTTGCTCTGGACCGACTTCGCGCCCGTCAACGCGGTGGCACGGGTGATCGTGCTCAGTTCGTGCAGGTTGCTGTAGCCGGCGTCGACCACGTAGTAGGTGGCGTCGATGTAGTCGGTGGCCAGCCGGTCCAACATCGCGTACGTGGTGTCGTACTTGTAGTTCAGCACCTCCTGGTCGAGACCACCCGCGGCCGGGACGGTGAGGGTGTTGGGTGAGCCGTCCCCCAGGAAGGTCGCTTTGGACGTGAAGCTACAGGTGACCTTGCCGATACCGCAGAACCCGGCCTGCGACGACGGAAGCGTGAGCTTGGTCTGCGTCGGGTTGTACATCTTGTCGACCGACACGACCTCGGAGCGGTACTCCTCGGACCCGATCCACCGTGACGACGACTTGGTGACGCCCTTGACCGGCGAGTCGTAGGTCAGCTCCGTGCGCTTCTGCCCCGTCAGGCTGCCCTCACGGGTGGTGAGCGGCCGTCCGACCTCGTCGTAGGTGTACCAGAGGTCAGGCGTGTCGGGGCGGGAATCAGTGGTCCTCTCCAACTCCCCCAGGGTGTTGTACTGCTTCGAGGCGGTGCCGGCGTCCGGGTCGCTCGACGAGACCAACCGGCCCTGGATGTCATAGGTGTAGGACCAGGTGTTACCGGACGGGTCCTTGACCGTGGCGAGCTGCCCGACCGGGTGGTAGGTGTACTTCGTCTCGTCGTAGGTCCCGGTGGCGGTCCGCCCGTGGTACTGCCACAACTTCTCCGTCCGGCCGTACGGGTCGGTCCACACAGTGGTGGCGGCCTGTCCGACCGGCGGCTCCACGGTCACGTGGTCGCCGTGGTACGTGGTCGAGGTTCTGGCCTTCTCGACCTGGACGCTAGCGACCGAGCCGAGCAGCAGCGAGTGGGTCTGACGGCCGGCGTTGTCGTAGAGAGCCCGGGTCTGGCTCGGCACGTCCTGGTCGAGCCGCGACCTGATGGTCGTGGTCTCGATCGCGCCGGAGTCGTAGTAGGCCGAGTTGGACTTGTAGATGCGACCGGCCGCGTCATAGAACGTCTCGGTCATGATCCGGCCGGTGCCGTTGGCCGGTTCCTGTGTCTGCCGCTGGCGGCCCAGCGCGTCGAAGATCATGTACGAGGTGTCGTTGCCGCCGAGGGCGTTCAGCGCGGTGGTCACCACGTACGACGGCGCCGTCTTCGACAGCGTGTAGGCGTAACTGGTCGACGGGGCGCTCGGGTAGGTGGCACGCGCCCGGTTGGGCAACCACACCTGGAGAGCGCGGCCCAAGGCGTCGTAGGTGTACTCGGTGACGTAGTTGTTGACGTCGGTGCTCTTGAGCGCGAGGCCGGTGGCCGGGTCGAGGTCGACAGTCGTGGTCCACTGCAACGGGTTGGTGGTCGTCCGCTGGATGACCGGCCCGCCCGTGGCCGGGACGTACGATGTCGTCGTCTTCTTCCCGGCGATGTCGGTGACCTCGGTCGTACGGCCCCGAAGGTCGTACTTGGCCGTCCCCACCTGCTGGTAGGTGCGGTTGCCGCCGGCGAAGGCCACGATCTTCTCGGTCGTGGTGAGCAGCCCCTTGTCCGGTGCCGTGCCGTACGCCTGCCCGTCGTAGCTGAACCGGACGTCGCCGAGGATCTGCTGCTCGCTGGTGGGCGTGGCGGAGCAGGCCCCGACCCATCCGTTGATCCGCTTGACCGGCGTGAGCAGCCACCGGCTGGTGTTGCGGATGTACTCGGTCTTGCTGCACCGCTTGTCGCCGGTGGGGCTGCCGTCGGGGCTGTCCTCCTGGGTGGTCGGCATGCCGTAGTCGTCGAAGTCGGTGGTCGACGTGCTGCGCCGCCAGCCCGAGTCCGTGGCGGTACGGGAACTCACCGTGCGTACCCGGGTATACCGGGATTCGGCGACCGGGCTTCCCGCCCGGGTGGCCGTCGCCTCGGAACGCCACATCGTGTGGACGGTCGCGGACAGCACGTTCCCGCCCAGCCAACTGATCGTCTCGCGGGGTGAGCCGCTGAAGTGGTCGTAGTCGTTTACGGCTCCGCCTTCGAGGCCCTGCACCTGCGTCGTGCGGGTGCCGCCACCGGCGAGCTTGTCGCCGTACATCCCCCGGTAGTAGAGGGTTTCGGTCTTGGTCCGTGCGGCGCCCTCACCGACGTAGGTCACCACCCGGGGAAAGCCACGCCACTGCGACCAGGTGCGGCGGTCGTCCGGGGTGATGCCGGTGTCGTCGTCGTAGTGCCACAACGCTTCGTTGTCGTTGTTGAGGTACTCGTACGCGGTGCGCAGCGGCCTCGACCCACCGGTGGGGTCGATCTGCTGGACCTCCTCGACCACGTACTTGTGGAAGAAGTCGGTGACCTTGTCGGTATACCCGGGGGGTGTCCACTTGACGGGGTAGCAGAGAAGCTTGTTGCTGTCCAGCGCGCCGACCGAGGGCATCACGCTGCCCCTGACACACTGCGGCTGCTTGTAGGTGACGAAGATCTGTCCGCCGGTCTCCAGGGTGATCAGGTTGACCCGGTGCCAGTTCATCGCCAGGGCCCAGTCGCTCCCGGCGGCGTCCACCCGGTTCTGCATCTGGATGCCGGAGAAGGTCACCTCCGGGGTCGTGATCGTGCCGCCGTTGAGGCCCTTGTGGGTGATGCCGTCGAGCCAGAGACCGGCGCGCGTGCCGTCACCGGGGTCGAGAAACGCGTGGCGCAAGGTCCACGAGTCCGCCTTCTGGTAGGCCGAGGCGGACGCCTTCCACGCCTTGGTGGTGATCTCCGTGGTGCGCTTGGCGGACCAGAACGTGGGAGAGCCGTTGGTGCACGGGTTGGTCGACGCGGTGCAACTCTGGTCCCAGGGAGTGTCCGGCCAGTTCGTCGCGTTCTTCGTGGTGCAGTTCTGCAGACACCGGTCCACGTTGGTGAACTCGATACGTCCCGGCACGTTCTCGATGTACGGCGACGTGGCGGCGTACTCGTTGTTGTCCCGGTTGTCGCTGCCGTAGTCGATACGGGTCAGGTAGCCGGCCCGGTCGTAGACCATGGGCGTCGCGCCCGCCAGGTTCTTGGCGTAGTAGTTGGTCTCCTTGGCCCACCAGTAGGACATGGTGTTGCCGTGGATGTCCTGGACGTAGTCCAGATTCCACCGCCAGGCCTGCGGCTCCCCGTTGCAGTCGGAGGCGGCGAAGGTGCCGGCGTTGCAGGGCTCACCAGGGTTGTTGCCGTACACCGGAACGGTGAGTACCGAGTTGGTCGTCGGGCGACCGGTCGTCCAACCGGGAAGCCGGTGGCGTCCGAACCAGTACTGGGTGCCGTCGGTGCCGGTGACCTTCCAGTATTCGTTGTCGTTGTCGCCGTTGGCGTACTCCGACGCGGTGAGCAGTTCGACCTTGGTGCCGTTTTCGCTGCGGGGATGCCAGGTGCCGTCGCTGCCCTTGAGCAGCTCGACGGTACTGCCGTTGAGCGACATGACAGCGTTCTCCGGGCCCCAGCACAGGTCCCCGGTCTTGACCGAGTTGTTCGCGTTGCCGCCCATGTCATCGGCGCACGCCTTATAGCGCCGCTCGACGAAGCCCGGTGAGTATTCGAAGCCCTCCCCGAACAGGCTCGGCTGGTTGTTGCTCGCCGCGTGCCGGCCGTCCACCGACTGGGAGGAGTAGCCGAGACCGACAGTCGGTTCCGGCCCGCCGGGGCCCGGCGGGACACGCATCGGGTACGACCACTGGAAGCTGCCGGTGGCACCGCTGTGGCTCCACGACGACGTGGAAGCGAGGCTGGACGCGGCGAAGTTGCCAGCTCCACCGGAGGGACCGGCGGCCAGGGCGAAGGCCGCGGCGGACCGGGCCTCGGGCACCAACACGGTGGTGGTGACCGTCCGGGTCCGCACGTCGTTACGCGAGTTCAACGGTGTGCCGTGGCAGTCCGCCGCGGTCGGGGTGCTCAGGGCACAGTCGGGCAACTGCGCCAACCGCAGTCTCGACGCCCAGTCGCCGCCGTACGCGGTCGCGAAGGCGGTGTAGTCGATACCCACCTCGACCGGGACGGCCGCTCGCACTCCGTCAGCGCGTCCGAGGCGTACCAGCAGGCCGTTGATGCCGACCGCTTCGGCCTGGGCCTTCGGCAGGACCTCGACCCGGACCTTGGCGGGCGCGGCCACCGCGGTGCGGCTGGTCGACGACGCGGTAGCCGACCGGACCGTGACCGGCAGCGACCCAGCCCGGCTCGGCGTTGCCGCTGTGCCGGCGGTGGCCGCCAGTGACACCTCGGCCGAACCCGCCGTCGGCCAGACCGGTGCGGGACGCCGCACCTTGGCCGCCGCGGCGTCCTTGTCGGGAATCCGCTTGCTGGACGCGGCCTTGTGCAGCGGGGCGGAGGAGTACCGCTGCGGGTCGAGGTGGGGGGTTTGCTCCGGCCGTTCCGCGCGAGCCGGCAACTGGCCGCCGAGCGTGGCGGCGAGGACCGCGGCCAAACCCGCGACGAGGGTGCGACGGGCGCCCCGCCGCACCGCGGCGCTGACCCGCATCCGCCCTCCGCCTGGCTGCGGTCGGCCGGTTCGATCGATTCTCATTTCTGCCCTTCAAGAACGAGAGGTTGCCGCACCTGCGTTGCGGACAGGACGGGTAGACGCGGGTCAGTCGGTTGCGGCGAACGCCGCCTGGACCTCTGCGGCGCTCAGCGCGCCCTGCCACACCTGGACACGGTCGATGTCACCGTTGAAGTAGTCGGTGGGCGCGCCCCACTTGCCTCGGCCGACCGCCAGCCCGCCTGTTCCGTGCCACGGGTTGAAGGTGGGGGTGAGCTGACTCAACAGATTGCCGTCCACGTAGAGGCTCATCGTCCGGCTCGTGGCATCCTGCACGGCCGTGAGGTGCGTCCACTGGTTGACCAGGCAGGTGCCGCCGGTCACGTAGAACCCGGGCGCGGCGGTCGAGTCGCCGGAGCGGAGCATGATCGACCACTTCGACCCGTTCGCGTCGGTACGACAGCTCAGGAACGAACTGGAGATGTTCACGCCGTCCTGGGCGATCACCGTGCGGGCGCCCGCGCCACCTGCGAACCGCACCCACGCCGAGACGGTGTACGACTGGTCGGTGCGCAGCACCGGACCGCTGGTCTGTGCGGCACCCGAGATTCCGTCGAAGCGCAGGGCAGTCGATCCGTTGAAGCCCTCCGTGGTCCAGTTCGCGGCCGGTGCCGGACCGAGAGTCAGTGGCGTCCGGTAGTCGGAGGAGTCGCCCGATTCCCTCGGCTCGTCCTGGTCGTCACTGTCCATGTCCCACTGGCCGACCCGGACGGGCGCCACGATCTCGGACAGGTCCGTCTCCGGGTCGATGACCCGGTCCCAGACCCGGGCCTCGCTGATGGCACCGTTGATCCAACCGGTCGGTGCCCCGTTGCGCGCGGCACCGATCATCAGCGGCCCGGACGCGGACCACACGGAGGCGTTGGTTATGCCCACGCCCTTGCGGACCCCGTTCACGTACAACGAGAGCTGGTTGGTCGAGCCGGCATCGTAGACACCGGCGAGGTGTACCCACACGCCCGGTTGCACCGGCCCGGTACCGCACGCGGGTGACGGGGTCGCCAGAGCGTTCACCGTGTCCGATGCGTAGCTGACCCAGCACCATCGCTGCTTCGCCGGATGGTACTGGAGTTCGAACGGGCTCTTGTTCGTGCCGACCTGCGCCATGACCACCCCACCAGCCACATCGGCGCGGACCCAGGCCGCAAAGGAGAAGCTGCGGGTGGTGTCGATGACCGGGCCTGTGGTCGCGGCCTGATCGTCGCCGTCGAACTTGACCGCCCAGTCCTTGCCGCTTCGCCGGCTCGTCCCCAGCACACGCGAGTCCGCCCAGGCCGGGGACGGGCTCATGGTCGCCACCGGAGCGCCCTCGACCTTGTTGTTCAGGATCAGACCGGTTCCCTCATCCATCGCCCAGTGCGCGACCGGACCGGACGGGTCGCCTGCCAGGAAGGCGTAGTCGTAGGGGGCGGACGAGTTCCCGGCCTGGTCGCGGCTGCGGACGGTCAGCACGTTCTCATGCCGCAGGGTGGGCGTCGCCACGGTGGTGGCGGTGCCGCCGAGACTGCTGGCACGGACGACCATCTCTGGACCACCGTTCATCTGGTAGACGTAGTCGTATACGTCTGCGGCACCGTTGGCCGAGAAGGTGAAGCGCCCGGTGTAACCGACCGATCCCCGCAGGTCCTGGTTCGTGCCCCGGGGCGGCGACTCCAGGTAGAGGCCGTCGGCGGCGACAACTCCGGGGGTCGCCTCGGGTGCTGAGTAGTCGACGGAGAACTCGCACCAAGGGGACGCCGTGGAGGAACCGCCGAGCGTGTCCTTGGTCTGCACCTGCCACCGGTAGATCTCGCCGTTGACCGTCTTCGCGGACAGCTGCAACTCGGCCTTGGCTCCGGGCGCGACCCCGGAGTCGGTCTTGGGCCAGCCGGACACGTTCGTCCAGGTGCCACCCACCAGCTTCTGGAGGGTGAAGACGCCGGAGAGGCTGCCACCACCGCTGCCGTCCGGGTCACTGACCGTCGCCTTCAGCCACGGGAAGTCCGAGCGCACTGCCGGCCGTGACGTACCGGTCACACACGCCTGCGGCGGGGCGGTGTAGCCGGCGTGGGTCGACAGTTGTGCAGCCGTCGGGGTGTTGGGGTTGGTGTTGTACTCCACCGTCAGCTTGGTCTGCACAGGGTCGAACTTCTTCCACCAGTTGCTCGTCGACTCCGATGTGCCGTCGGACTCGCGGGTCGACAGCGCCAGCGTGTAGATCTCCTGGCCCCGGTTGGCACTGATGTCCGCGGTGACGTTCGGGCTGGCGAACTCCATCGGCTGATCCGGCTGGGGGTCGTCGGAGCAGCCCTCACCGGTGGATGGCTTGTGCGCGTGCCCGGACCGCTTCTCCAACCAAGTGGAGAAGCTCGGCCCGGACCAGGTCTGCTTGCCTGTGGTCGCCATGTCGGCCGTCCGCCAGAGGTTCACTGGGGTGTTGCCGCAGTCCCACGAGTGCGTCATCTCCGTCAGGAACTTGGCGCTGCGGATGGTCTTGCCGGACAGCGACGTGAGCTTGAACGAGAAGTACGACCGGTAGGTGCCGGACCCCTCGGGGTCCCGGCCGACGCGGGCCACACCATCGTTGCGGGTCGCGTTGTTGGTGCTCGAGTAACCCCACCGGGTCTTCTCGATCGTGCTCCACGGATCGATGACCACTGGGAAGACCGTGGTCTTGCCGCGCAGCAGCGCCTGGTCCGGCACGATGACCAGGTCGTCGCCCTGCACCCGGGTCGGAATCTCCGCCTTGCGCGCGTGGTCCGGCGCGACCCGCAACGACTCGCGCCGGTCCCAGGCGGCGAAGTCGGCTGCCGCCCGGCTCGTCCCCGCAGGAGCCTTCGGCGCCACCCCGGCCGAATCCCACATCAGCGCACCGCCCGCGGACAGCATCGGGCTACCGGTCGGGTCGACCACCTCGAATCCGCCGCCGGCCTTGGACCGCTTGGTCAGCGACCCCGTCGTCCGCAGCGAGAAGCGCAACTCGTTCAACATCGGGTTCGCCGCGGCCTGCGCGGACTTCACCACGAGCGCCCAGGTGAACCCGTCGCGCAAGGCCCGCAGCCGCAGGTCCACGTCCGGCAGCACCGAGGCGTAGACGGCGGTGTCGCCGTCGAGCGAGGGGGCCGGGAGCTCCCCCGGCCAGGACAGCGACACCTGCCCATCGGCCACCGGCAGCCGAATCGCCGGTGCGCTTCCGCCCTGGCTGAACGACACGTCGGCCAGCGTCGCCACGGGCCCCAGCGAACCGTCGGCTCGCCGTTCGAGCCGGGTATCGATCCGTTGCCACGAGTTGTTATTACGAGTCTTCGTCCACTGCGGCTCCACGTATGACTCCAGCACCAGGTTGCCCTGGGGCGTGGCGAGCACACGTGAGTTCTCGCTCTTGAGGCTGGTGACCTCGACCTGCATCTTGAGCTTCCTGGCCTGCGCCAGCGCGTCGACCTCGCCCAGCACGGGTACGTCCGGGGACGCCGGCGGTTCGGCCACCGCTGGCGACGGCAGCAGGGTCGGGCTGCCGACCGCGATCAGGGCTAGCGTGACGACTGCGGCGGCGAAACCGCGACGACGCCACGCGAAAATCGATCCAGGTGCTCTCACCTAGACACTCCTCATTGCGTTTGGCACGTCATAGGGCCGTGCGGGGCACGGGACTCAAGGCGTGGAAATCAAGAACCTGTAACGGACGGCGGTCGCTCCGGCGCCCGACGTCGGCATGTGTCAGCGCGAGCGGCTCTCAGCGGGCGAGTTGATCGACGACTGGTCGGCGAGAGTGGCTCAGCGCGACGGTCGTTCTACAGATCAAGCTCAAGTTCATGACAGCCCCCGTTCATTGCTCCTCAGCGATGCGACAGTAAAGATCAGCTACACGCCCTGTAAAGAGACGTCACAACTGGTTAGCGCAAACCGCCCACATGCTCCCGAGGCCGTCACCGCCGTCACCGTCCGCCACTGGCGTCTCGCATGTGCGGCTGGCAGCCTTACCACGTCGATCCGGTGATCGTGGCTCCGTCCACAACCGTCAGCTTGTCCACAGGGCAGCCGCATCCGTCCCGCCGCCCCGGGCCGCCCCGGCGCATCCTGGCCGGCATGACGAACCGGAACCGAGCCGTCGGGGCGTACGGCGAGCGGTGCGCGCTACGGCACCTGATCGAGACGGGCCTGCGCCCGGTCGCCCGCAACTGGCGCTGTCCCGAGGGCGAGATCGACATCATCGCCTGGGAGGGCCCGGTCCTCGCCATCTGCGAGGTCAAGACCCGCCGTGGCGAGCAGTTCGGCTCCCCCGCCGAGGCCGTCGTGCACGCCAAGGCCCGCCGGCTGCGCGGCCTGGCCGCCCGCTGGCTCGCCCAGACCGGGACCACCGCCGACGAGGTCCGCTTCGACGTGCTCTCCGTCCGGCTCCCGCTCACCGGCCCCGCCCGCGTCGAGCACCTCCGCGGCGCGTTCTGACATGGGGTACGCGAAAGTGCTGAGCGTCGGCCTGGCCGGAGTCGCCGGGCACCTCGTCGAGGTCGAGGCCGACCTGGCGCCCGGACTGCCCGCCGTGATCATCTCCGGCCTGCCGGACACCGCGCTGCACGAGGCGCGCGACCGGGTCCGCGCCGCGATCGTGAACTCCGGCCAGAAGTGGCCCAACCGGCGCATCACCCTCAACCTGCTTCCCGCCACCCTGCCCAAGTACGGCTCGGCGTTCGACCTCGCCATCGCGCTCGCCGTCCTGGCCGGCTCGGGCGAGCTGCCACCGGTCGCCCTGGACGCCACTGTCGTGCTCGGCGAGCTCGGCCTCGACGGCGCGGTACGCCCCGTCCGCGGCACGCTGCCCATGGTCGCCGCCGCCGCCCGCGCCGGGCACACCCGCGTCGTCGTGCCCGCCGGCAACGCCGCCGAGGCGGCAGTCATCCCGGGCGTACGGGTGCACGCGGTCGACACCCTGCACCGGCTCGTCGCCCACGTCCGCAACGGCAGTCCCCTGCTCGCCCCACCCGCCCACGTGCCGCTCGGCGGCCCGGCCGGGCCCGACCTGGTCGACGTGGCCGGGCAACCGCTCGGGCGGCGCGCCCTGGAGATCGCCGCCGCCGGAGGCCACCACCTCGCGCTGCTCGGCCCACCCGGCGCCGGCAAGACCATGCTCGCCGAGCGGCTGCCCTCGATCCTGCCGGAGCTGGACGACGAGGCAGCTTTGGAGGTGACCGCGCTGCACTCGATCGCCGGCCTGCTGCCGCCCGGCGGCGGGCTGCTGCGCCGTCCCCCGTTCCAGGCGCCGCACCACACCGCCACGGTGCCCGCGCTCGTCGGAGGCGGTTCCGGGCTGGCCCGGCCCGGCGCGGTGTCGCTCGCCCACCGCGGGGTCCTGTTCCTGGACGAGGCGCCCGAGTTCGGCAAGAGCGCGCTGGAGGCGTTGCGGCAGCCGCTGGAGAGCGGCCGGGTGCGGGTGGCGCGTACCCGCGGTGCCACCGAGTACCCGGCCCGCACCCAACTGGTGCTGGCGGCCAATCCCTGCCCGTGCGCGAAGCCCTCCGGTGACGTCGACTGCGAGTGCCCGCCGCTGGCCCGGCGACGCTACCTGGGACGGTTGTCGGGTCCGCTGCTCGACCGGGTGGACGTGCAGGTCAAGCTGAAGGCGGTACGCGCGGCGGAGCTGCTGAGCACCGACGCCGCGCAGGAGTCATCGGCCACCGTCGCCGCCCGGGTGGTCGCCGCGCGGCACGCCGCCGCCGATCGCTGGGCGGCCACCGGGCACCGGGTGAACGCCGACGTCCCCGGCCCGGACCTGCGCCGGCCGCCGTGGCACCTGCCCGCCCGGGTCACCAGGGATCTGCGCCACCGGCTCGACACCGGTTCGTTGTCCGCGCGCGGCTACGACCGCGTACTCCGTCTCGCCTGGACCATCGCCGACCTGGACGGGCGGGACCGGCCCGGCCACGACGACGTGGCGGAGGCCATCCAGCTCAGGACCGGGGAGGTCGCGTGAGCGCCGACGACCGCCGGCTGGCGCGGGTGGCGCTCACCTGGCTCGCCGAGCCCGGCACCCGGTCGGTGTACGCCCTGGTGGAGCGGATCGGGCCGGTCGCCACGCTCGACCTGCTGCTGTCCGGCGAGGCGCCGGAACGGGCACTCCGGTCGGCCGTCGCGGCGCGCGGTGCCTCCGGTGACGCCCGGGCGGTCGCCGCGGAGGCGCTGGCCCGCGGCGAACGGCTCGGCGCCCGGCTGGTCACCCCCGAGGACGACGAATGGCCCGCTCAGGTCGGCGACCTGCGCCGGCTGGCGCTGTCCGGGGCCACCCGGCGGGTCGACGTGGAGACCGACCCGCCGCTCTGTTTCTGGGTACGCGGGGCGTGGCCGCTCGGTGAGGCGCTGGCGCGCTCGGTGGCGGTGGTCGGCGCCCGGGCGGCCACCCCCTACGGCGCGCACATCGCCACCGAGCTGGGCTACGGCCTGGCCGACCGGGAGTGGACAGTGGTCTCCGGTGGGGCGTTCGGCATCGACGCCGCCGCGCATCGGGGCGCGTTGACGGCGGGCGGGCGCACCGTCGCCGTGCTCGCCTGCGGGGTGGACCGCCCGTACCCGATGGGCAACGCCGCGTTGTTCGACCGGATCGCCGAGACCGGCCTGCTGGTGAGCGAGTGGATTCCGGGCGCGGAGCCGCTGCGGCCACGGTTCCTCATCCGCAACCGCGTGATCGCGGCGGCGACGAGCGGCACGGTGCTGGTCGAGGCCGCCGCCCGCAGCGGCGCCACCCAGACGCTCAACCGGGCGCTCGGCCTGCGCCGGCCGGCGATGGTGGTGCCCGGACCGGTGACCTCAGCGATGTCCGTCGGCGGGCACGAGGTGCTGCGGGAACGGCCGGAGGCCCGGCTGGTCACGAACGTCGCGCACGTGCTGGAGGAGGTGGGGCGCATCGGGTACGACCTGGCCCCGCCCGCCCGGGCGCCCGAGCGCGCACGGGACCGGCTCGACGAGGAGGCCACCCAGGTGCTGGAGGCGTTGCCGCGCCGCCGGGCGCTCGACCTGGAGAGCGTCGCGGCGCGCGCGGGCGTGGATTTGCGTACCGCCATGCGCAAGCTGTCCATGCTGGAGGAACTGGCGATGGTGGTACGCCGCGACGGCGGCTACGCGCTCGCGCCCTCGTCACCGGCGGCCCGGACGTGAACGCGTCAGTCGCCCTCGAACCGGATCTCGGCGTCGCGGCGCTCCGCGCACCGGCGGACGAGCCGGGCCAGCCGGTGGACGTGGTCGACCTCGGCCGGCGCTCCGGCCACCTCGGCCAGGCACCGCAGCTCGGCGAGCAGCTGCGACATCCGCTCGGCGCCCACTGTCAGCTCGCCGAGCGGGTCGACACGGTCCAGCAGCGGGGTCCGGCCACCGCCGCGGACACGCTTGAGCAGGTCGAGCAGCACGTCCTGCGGGTCCGCGACGACCTCGATCGAGACGTACACGGGCCGGCGGCGACTGTCACCCGCCGACACCTGCCGGTAGAGGACGGCGTCCACTCCCACTCTCGGCCCTCCTCGTAGCGGCGTCACCGTCACGGGGACGCGTTCGCCTGATCGCGGCCGGATCGACCCTCCGTCAGGGCCGGCTCGGCCACGCTGCCCGCCGGTCGCCGCACCGGAAGCGTGCCGCAGCATGAGTTTCCCCTGTCCAGACCCGCTTCTGCCACCCCCGTTCCACGCGTCGGCACTGATCCGGCGCCGGAAGGGCGCGTCCGACGTGGCGGACGGCACACGCCGGCCGACCGACCGACGCCGGACGGCGGAGTGACGGCCGGGCCGGCTCGGTGAACGGCGGGGACGGCGGCACGGCGGACGAGGGCACTTCCGCCTTACGCTGGGACGGTGATCGTCGTCCGCCTCCCCCGCCGCGACCGCGTACGCCCGGACCGGGTGCCGCGGTGAGTCAGCGGCGGCGCGGCACGCGGGACGCGCACGAGGAGCTGCCCGCGTCGATGCGCGAGGCGGTGGACGACTTCGCCGACCACCTGTCGCGGGTCCGCAACCGCTCCGTCCACACCGTCCGGGCGTACGTCACGGATCTCGTGTCGCTCCTGGACCACGCCGTCCGGATGGGCTGCGCCGAACTGCCGGAGCTGGACCTCGCCGTAGTTCGTAGCTGGCTGGCGAAGCAGCGGACCATGGGCGCGGCCCGGACGACGATGGCACGGCGCGCCGCCGCGGCCCGGACGTTCAGCGCCTGGGCGCACCGGACCGGCCTGCTCGCCGACGACGTGGCCGCACCGCTGGCCAGCCCTCGGGCCCGGCGGGAACTACCCACCGTGCTGCGCGCCGACCAGGCCGCCGCCCTGGTGGAGGCGCCGTCGCAGCAGCGTCCGGGCCCGCCCAGGGCCGACCGCTCGACGGCCCACCCCGACGGCGCCGGGCTCGGACGCGACGACGGAACGACCGCCGAGGCGGCCGGCGACGGACCGCCCGACGCGGTGCTGCTGCGCGACCGGCTGCTGCTGGAACTGCTCTACGGCACCGGGGTACGCATCAGCGAGGCGTGCGGCCTGGACGTCACCGACGTCGACCAGGCCCGCCGGGTGGTACGCGTGCTGGGCAAGGGCGGGCGGGAGCGGTCGGTGCCCTACGGAGTGCCGGCCCAGCGGGCGCTGGACGCCTGGCTGCGCGACGGGCGGCCCGCCCTGCTGGCCCCGGGCTCGGGCCGGGCGCTGCTGCTCGGGGCGCGGGGCGGACGGCTCAACCCGACCACCGCACGGCGGATCGTTGCCGCGTGGGCCGGGGCCGCCGGGGTGCCGCGGGTCACGCCGCACGGGCTGCGCCACTCGGCCGCCACGCACCTGCTCGAAGGCGGCGCGGACCTGCGCGCCGTACAGGAGTTGCTGGGGCACTCGTCGCTCGCCAGCACGCAGATCTACACGCACGTCTCGGTGGAGCGGCTCCGCGCCGCGTACCGGCAGGCCCACCCCCGCGCCTGACCGCCACGGGCGCGCAGGCAGCGTCGGTGGCACGGTCTGCGGGCGGAATCCGCCCAGCGCATGATCCATCTCGGGCTAGGATCGACGGATGACGGTGCCGCAGCCACCCGAGCCGATTCCCGGGGCTCGGCTGCTCTTCTCCCTCGATCCCTCCGTCAGCCATCTCAACCACGGCTCGTTCGGCGCCGTACCGATCGCCGTGCAACGCGCCCAGCAGCGCCTGCGCGACGAGATGGAGGCCAATCCGCTGCGGTTCTTCACGCAGGGCCTGGTCGACCGGATCGCCCACGCCCGGCGGCACCTGGCCGCGTTCCTCGGCGCCGACCCGGACGGGACCACGCTCGTCGGCAACGCCACCACGGGCGCGGCCGTCGTGTTGCAGTCGCTGGCGCTGCGCCCCGGCGACGAGATCGTGACCACCGACCACGGGTACGGGGCGGTGGCGCTGTCGGTCACCCGCGAGTGCGGCCGCACCGGGGCGGTGTCCCGCACCCTGCCGGTGCCGCTGACGGCCACCGACGAGGAGGTGGTCGAGATCGTCCGCAACGGGTTGCGCCCCGGGCGTACCAAGCTGCTGATCGTCGACCAGCTCACCTCGCCGACCGCCCGGCTGTTCCCCACCGCGGCGATCGTCGCGGTGGCCCGGGAGCAGGGCGTGCCCGTGCTGGTGGACGCCGCCCACGCGCCGGGCATGCTGCCGGCCACAGTCGCGTCCGTCGGCGCCGACTTCTGGGTCGGCAACCTGCACAAGTGGGCGTACGCGCCGCGCGGCACCGCCGTGCTCGTGGTGACGCCGCAGTGGCGGGAGAAGATCCAGCCGCTCGTCGTCTCGTGGGAGCAGGACAGCGGGTTCCCGGTCCGGGTGGAGTGGCAGGCGACGCTCGACTACACCGGCTGGCTGGCCGCCCCGGTGGGCCTGTTCACGTTGCGCAGCCTCGGCGTGGACCGGGTACGCGCGCACAACGCGGCGCTGGCCGCGTACGGGCAACGGGTCGTGGGGGACGCGCTCGGTGTGGCGCCGGAGCGGCTGCCGGAGCCGGGCGGACCGGCGGTCGCGATGCGGCTCGTGCCGCTGCCGCCCGGTGTCGCGACGACGCTGGACGCGGCCCGGGAGCTCCGGGCCCGGATCGCCGACCGGCTCTCCGCCGAGGTGTCGGTCGCCGGCTGGAACGGGCGCGGCTACCTGCGGCTGTGCGGCCAGGTCTACAACACCCCCGACGAGTACGACCGGCTGGCCGTCCGGCTGCCCACGCTGCTCGCCCAGGGCTGAGCTGCGCGCCGCCGACCGGCGCCGCCGCCGATCAGCCGGCGACAACCGCGGAACCGTCGGAGACGGGGTGCAGCGGCAGCAACCGCACGCGGCCGAGCCCGAGCAGGGCCAGCGGATCGAGGTATTCGGTCTCGCGCCGCAGGCCCCAGTGCAGGCAGGCCGCCTCCGCGCAGCCGGGATGCCCGGCGAGCAGGTCGCCGACCGGCGTGCCGGCGTCCACGCGGGTACCGGCGGTGAGCCGGGAGCGGACCGGCTCGTATGTGGTGCGCAGCCCGTCGGCATGGCCGACGGTGAGCACCGGCCGGCCGGCGACCGACCCGGCGAACAGGACGGTCCCCGCACCGGCCGCCAGCACGGGCGTGGCGGGTGCGGCGGCGAGGTCGACGCCCCGGTGCCCGGACAGCCAGGGCTGCGGCGGCGGGTCGAACCGCCGCACCACCCGGGGAGCGCCCGGCAGCGGCCACCGGAACCGCCCACCGGGCGCAGCCCGGATTCCCGCCCCGAGACACCCGCCATCGGATCACCGGCTGCCGAGGCACCCGCCGCGGAACCGGCGAACGGCCCGGCCACGAACGAATGGGCGCCCGCCGCGGACCCGGCGAACGGCCCGGCCACGAATGAATGGGCACCGGCCCGGGACGACGGCGGCCCGGCCGAGGACGACAGCGCCGCCCGGGACGGCGCGGAGGCGCCCGGCAGGCAGGCGACGAGGACCAACACCGGCAGCACGGCCCGGCCGACGTGAGAGATGGAGGAACGCACGCCGGACACCCTGCCCACCACGGGCACGTCCCGCGAGCCCCGCACGACCGCACTGTGGACGACGCACCGGCTGTGGACGAGCGCCGGAATCGGGGCCGATCTGCTACGGCCCGGACGCCTATGCTGGCCGGGTGACGAAGGACTGGTACGCCTGGCACAGCGACTACGACCAGCCCGAGTCCGCACTGGCCCGGCGACTCGCCGAGGTGCGGCAGCGTGTGGCCGACGCGCTGGACGTGGCGCCGCCCGGCCCGCTGCGCGCGTTGAGCCTCTGCGCGGGTCAGGGCCGCGACCTGATCCCGGTGCTGGCCGCCCATCCCCGGGGCGGCGACGTGACCGCCCGCCTGGTCGAACTGGATCCACGCAACGCCGACCTGGCCCGCCGGGCGGCCGCCGACGCGGGGCTCACCGGCGTGGAGGTGGTGACCGGGGACGCCTCGCTGACCGACCGCTACGCCGACCTGGCCCCGGCGGATCTGGTGCTGGCCTGCGGCATCTTCGGCAACATCACCGACGACGACATCCGGGCCACTGTGCGGCACTGCGCCTCGCTCTGCGCCACAGGCGGCACGGTGCTGTGGACGCGGCACCGGCGCGAGCCGGACCTGGTGCCGGTCATCTGCGAGTGGTTCGCCGAGGAGGGCTTCGAGTCGGTGGCGGTGAACAGCCCGGCCGACGGTGTGGGCGTCGGCGCGCACCGCTTCACCGGCACGCCCCGCCCGCTGGCGGCGGGGGCGCGGATGTTCACGTTCGTGGGCTACGACGTGCTGGAGCGGACGGAGCAGTCATGACCACTGTGGACGACGTCAGCCGGCCCTCCCGGGTGGCCGGGCCGGACGAGGCGATCAGTGCCGAGGAGCTTCAGCTCGCCGCGCGTAACCACGGCATCCCGCTGGAGGCGCTGCGGTACGACGTGACCCCGGCGGGCCTGCACTACCTGCTCATCCACTACGACATCCCGGACGTCGACCCGGCCGCGTACGCGCTGAGCGTGTCCGGCGCGGTCGAGCGTCCACTTCGCTTGGACCTGGCGGCGCTGCGCGACCGGCCTCGGGTGACCCACCGGGTCACGCTGGAGTGCGCCGGCAACGGCCGGGCGCTGCTGCATCCCCGGCCGGTCAGCCAGCCGTGGCTGGTGGAGGCGGTGGGCAACGCCGAGTGGACCGGTACGCCGCTGGCGCCGCTGCTGCGCGAGGCCGGCCTGTCCGGCGACGCGGTGGACGTGGTGTTCACCGGCGCGGACCACGGGGTGGAGCGCGGTGTCGAGCAGGACTACCAGCGGGCGTTGCCGGTGGCCGACGCGCTGCGCGAGGAGGTGCTGCTGGCGTACGAGATGAACGGCGCTCCCCTGCTGCCGCAGCACGGCGCGCCGCTGCGCCTGATCGTGCCCGGCTGGTACGGCATGGCGCACGTGAAGTGGCTGCGCGACATCAGCGTGACGACCGGGCCGTTCGACGGCTACCAGAACGCGGTGGCCTACCGGTTGCGACGCGACGCCGACGACCCGGGCGTGCCGGTGACCCGGATCGAGCCGCGTGCGCTGGTGCGTCCGCCCGGGTTCCCGGACTTCATGTCCCGCACCCGGGTGCTGCGGCCGGGACCGTGCACTCTGGACGGCCGGGCCTGGTCCGGTCACGCGCCGGTGACCTCGGTCGAGGTGACTGTCGACGGCGGCGAGACGTGGACACCGGCGGTCCTGGACGAGCCGGCCGGTGGCGAGTGGGCGTGGCGCCGGTGGTCGGTGAGCTGGACGGCGACGCCGGGGCGGTACGTGCTCGGCGCCCGGGCGACCGACGCGTCGGGGCGTACCCAGCCGGTCGAGCAGCCGTGGAACCGGGGTGGGTTCGCGAACAACCTGGTGCAGCGGGTCGAGGTGGTCGTGCCGGCGGAGTGATCCCGGGCGGTCAGCCGCCTGCGGTCAGCTCCCGAATCCGGAATCTGCGGGAAGCGAGATGTCGGGCTTTTCGAGCTCTTCCACATTGACGTCCTTGAACGTCATTACTCGAACATTCTTGACGAAACGGGCAGGGCGGTACATGTCCCACACCCAGGCGTCGTGCATCTCGACCTCGAAGTAGACCTCGCCGTCGGAGTTGCGCACGTGCAGGTCGACCTGGTTGGCCAGGTAGAAACGGCGCTCGGTCTCCACCACGTAGGAGAACTGGCGGACGATGTCCCGGTACTCCCGGTAGAGCTGCAGCTCCATCTCGGTCTCGTACTTCTCGAGATCTTCCGCGCTCATCGCACTCCGCCTTCCATGACCACATCTTCCCCCACCGACGCCGGAGGTCGCGGCTGCTCGCCCAACGCCACGCCGACGGTACCCCCTGACGCGCCGCAGTGCCCCATCGGCTCGTCCGGGCGGCCGGCGAACGCTCCGGGCCCGAGACCCGGCAGCCCGGCCGCGGGCTCGGGCCGAGCCGCGTCGGCGCCCACCGGTCGGCGGGCGCGGGGAGGCCGGCCGTCCCGTCCGGAGACGGCGGCCACGTTCACGTACGAGAAGCGGTGTTCCCCGCAGGGCCCGAGCGCGCGCAGGGCAGCGCTGTGCTCGGCGGTGATGTAGCCCTTGTGCTCGGCGAAGCCGTAGCCGGGGAACCGCCCGTCCAGTTCCACCATGATCCGGTCCCGGGTGACCTTGGCCAGCACGCTCGCCGCCGCCACGCACGCGGCCACCCGGTCGCCCTTCCAGACCGCCAGGCCCGGCACGTCCAGCCCGTCGACGCCGAAGCCGTCGGTCAGCACGTACTCCGGGCGGGTGGTGAGCGAGGCGAGCGCCCGGCGCATCGCGGCGAGGTTGCACACGTGCAGCCCGCGGGCGTCGACCTCCTCGGCCGGGATGACCACCACTGCGTACGCCAGGGCCCGTGCCACCACCTCGTCGTAGACGCGCTCGCGGGCGGCGGGGGTGAGCAGCTTCGAGTCGGCCAGCTCGTCGATCTCGCCGCGCCGGCCCTCGGGCAGGATCGCGGCGGCGGCCACGAGCGGCCCGGCGCAGGCGCCTCGACCGGCCTCGTCGGCGCCCGCCACGTGCCGGAAGCCGCGCCGTTGCAGGGCCCGCTCCAGCGCGTAGAGGCCGCCGTCGCGGCGCACCACGGTGCGCGGCGGGGTCAGCACGCGCCACCTCCCCCCAGCACGGCGCCGAGCCGGCCGGGCAGGTCCGGCGGGTAGTAGCGCTCGGCGGAGGCGGCCAGCTCGGCGACCGGCCACCAGCGGTGCCCGTGCACGCTCGCCCGTTCGACGTCGTTGAAGCCGGCCGTGTCGACCTCCCAGCCCGTCACCCGGACCAGGTAGAACTGCTGCTCCTGGCGGTACCAGACGCCGTCGAACGGGAACTCGACGGTCTCCGCCCAGACCGGCGCGCCCAGCTCGGCCGGGGCCATGCGCAAGCCGGTCTCCTCGGCCAATTCCCGGGCGGCGCCGTCGGCCGGGGACTCCCCCGGGTCCAGCCCGCCGCCGGGGGTGAACCAGTAGCGGTGACCCGGCCGGGCCGGATCACTGCCCTGGAAGAGCAGCACCCGGTCGGACGCGTCGACCAGCAGCACCCGGGCCGCGCGACGAGGGGTGTAGACGGTCACCGCACCAGCCTGCCAGACGCCTGCGACGAACGACCACGCCCTCCCGCCGCCGAGCCGGGGCCGGCGTGCCGGAGCGTGGCGCGGGCCGGCTCAGGGATTGGGGATCCCGTCGAACTGCTCGGGGACGCTGAGCCAGGTCGCGCGGCTGACCGGCCAGAAGATGGTGAAGGCCCGGCCGACGACCTCGCCCTCGGGGATGGTGGCGACGTTGATGTCCTCGCCCGACTGCTGCCAGTGCTCCAGCGAGTCGCCGGACGCCTCCCGGTGGTCGCCCATGACCCACAGGCGCCCCTTCGGCACGGTGACGTCGAAGTCCTGGTCGGCGGGCTTGTTGCCGGGGAAGATGAACGGCTCGTCGATCGGCTTGCCGTTGATGACCAGCCGCTCCTGGCCGCCGGTGCGGTCGCAGCAGACCACGTGATCGCCGCCGACGCCGATCACCCGCTTGATGAAGTCCTCGCCGTCGGGGTTGCCGCTCCACTCGGTGGGCGCCTTGAAGACGATCACCTCACCCCGGTGCGGCGAGCGGAAGTCGTAGACCAGCTTGTTGACAAGCACCCGATCGTCGATCTTGAGGGTGTTCTCCATGGACGGCGACGGGATGAAGAAGGTCTGCAGCACGAAGGCACGCACCAGCACCGCGACCAGGATCGCCACGCCCAGGAGGATGGGCAGCTCCTTCCAGAAGGAACTGCGGGGCTTCTCGGTCTGCTCGTCGATCACGGGAGGAGCCTACGTCGCCGGGTACGGCGCGGTCGCCCCGAACCCGCCAGAACGGTGAGCGTCGCCGCGACCGGGAGGATCAGGACGACGCCGCCGACCGGGTCGGGATCCACCGGCAGCGGCCCCGCGGGCGCGGCGTCCGCGCGGGGCACGCTGGTGAACGTCTCCGGTACGGACAGAGTGGTCCACCGCTGCGACGGCCAGACGATCATGAAGGCCCGGCCGACCACGTTCTCGATCGGCACCGGCCCCTGACATCGGGCGTCCTGCGAGACCAGCCGGTGGTCACCCATCACGAAGATCTGCCCCGGCGGCACCACCACCTCGGTGAACTGCCGGGACCGGCACTCCTTGGGATTGGGCGGCAGCTCGACCGGGGAGTCCTCGGAGACGTACGCCTGCTCGTCCAGCGGCACCCCGTTGACCACCACCCGGCCGTCGTCGCAGCACCAGACCTTGTCGCCCGGTACGCCGATGACGCGCTTGATGAAGTCCTTCTCGCCGGGGCGGCTGACGCCCACCAGGTCGCCGAGCGTGCGGCCGACCCGGCCGGCGAAGTTGGCCGGCGGCGCGGGCGCCTCCTGGGCGACCCAGCGGTCGGTGCCCCGGAACACCACCACCTCGCCGCGGACCGGGTCGCGGACGTCGTAGACGACCTTGTTGACCAGCACCCGGTCGCCGACGAGCAGCGTGTTCTCCATCGACCCGGAGGGGATGAAGAACGCCTGGAGCAGGAAGGTGCGGATCAGCACCGCGAGGCAGAACGCCACGATCAGCAGCAGCGGCAGCTCCTGCCAGAGCGGCATCTGGCGGCGGCCGCGGCGGGCCCGCCGGCGCCAGGGATCGACGGCGCCGTCCTCGTCAACCATCTGCACCATGCCACTCTCCGGTCCGCGGAAACGACACTACCGCCCGGGAGTCTCCTCGGAGACCCCACGGGCGGTAGTGGACCGTTTCGCACCGTCCGGCTGCGCCCGTACCGACCAGGGTAATGCGGTCTGGTCGATACGACATCCGCGCAGCTCGGGCGGCGTGGCGTACGGACGTCAGTTCGCCGGCTGCTTCTCCCGCAGCTCCTTGATCTTGGCCTTCTTGCCGCGCAGCTCACGCAGGTAGTAGAGCTTGGCGCGACGCACGTCACCGCGGGTCACGACCTCGATCCGGTCGATGCCCGGGCCGTTGAGCGGGTAGGTCCGCTCCACGCCGACGCCGAAGCTGACCTTGCGGACCGAGAAGGTCTCGCGCAGACCGTCACCCTGGCGGCGGATGACGACGCCCTGGAAGATCTGGACCCGGGACCGGTTGCCCTCGACGACCCGCGCGTGCACCTTGACGGTGTCACCGGCACGGAAGTCGGGCAGGTCGGTACGCTTCGACTGGGCGTCAAGGGCGTCCAGGATGTTCATCGCTGTGTCCTCGTGAGGCTCACGGCGCATCGTCAGTCGATGCGCGGATGGGTGATTCTGACCCCCGGGTGGTGACCGGCGAGACCGGCCCCGGTCGAGGGTCCTCGCAGCCGCCCACGGCGCGGACGGATGCGGCAACCCCTCTACTTTGCCACATGCCCCGGCGGCGAGGAAAATCCGCCCCGGTCCAGCGTCGCCCGGTCCCGCTTGTCGAGCGTCTCCGGGGCCAGCGCGCCGATCATGTCGGGGCGCCGGGCCGCGGTCCGCAGCAGCGACTCGTCCCGCCGCCAGCGGTCGATCCTGGCGTGGTCGCCGGAGCGCAGCACCTCGGGCACGTCCAGCCCGCGCCAGCTCGCCGGCTTGGTGTAGAGCGGTGCCTCCAGCAGCCCGTGCGCGTGCGACTCCTCGTCCAGCGACCCGGCGTTGCCGAGCACGCCGGGCAGCAGCCGGGTGACCGCCTCCAGGATCACCAGCACGGCCACCTCGCCGCCGAACAGCACGTAGTCGCCGAGGGAGACCTCGGTCACCGGCATCCGGGTCGCCGCGTGGTCCAGCACCCGCTGGTCGATGCCCTCGTACCGGCCGCAGGCGAACAGCAGGTGCGACTCGGCGGCCAGCTCGTGCGCCAGGGCCTGGGTGAACGGGACGCCCGCGGGCGACGGCACGAGCAGCCGGGGCAGCGTGTGCCCGTCCGGGCTCAGCTCGCCGGGCGCCAGCGCGTCCAGCGCCTCGCCCCACGGCTCGGGCCGCATGACCATGCCCGGACCGCCGCCGTAGGGCGTGTCGTCGACGGTGCGGTGCACGTCGTGGGTCCAGGTCCGCAGATCGTGTACGGCCAGCCGCAGCGTGCCGTTCGCCCGGGCCTTGCCGATGAGCGAGAGATCCAGCGGGGCGAAGTACTCGGGGAAGATCGACACGATGTCGACGCGCATGCGGTGGCTCCAGCTAGAGGTCGAGCAGACCGCCGGGCAGGTCGACGACGACGCGACCGCCGGCCAGATCCACCTCGGGCACGATCGCCTTGACGAACGGGACCAGCGCGGTACGCCCCTCGGGGCGCCGCAGCACCAGCATGTCGGACGCGGGCGCGTGGTCGATGCGGGCGACCTCGCCCACGTGCTCGCCGTCGCGGGTGACCACGGTGAGCCCGACCAGCTGGTGGTCGTGGAACTCCTCCGGGTCCTCCGGCGGGGCGACGTCGGCGCTGTCCACGCCGAGCAGCGTGTTGCGCAGCGCCTCGGCGACGTCGCGCTCCAGCACGCCCTCGAAGGCGACGAGCAGGCGGCCCTGATGCCAGCGGGCCGACTCGACGGTGAGTGTCGGCGGCACCCGCCAGGCGCCGGGCTCCGACGGGGTGACCCCCGGCTCGGTGGTCAACACCGAACCGGGGGCGAACCGTGCTTCGGGCTCGTCGGTACGCACCTCCACGGTGACCTCACCGCGGATGCCGTGCGGCTTACCGATCCGGCCGACGACGAGAAGCATCAGTACGAGTCGACGATGTCGACGCGTACCCCACGCCCGCCGATGGAGCCGATGACCTGGCGCAGCGCCTTGGCGGTCCGGCCGGACCGCCCGATCACCGTGCCGAGGTCCTCGGGGTGCACGCGGACTTCGAGGCGCTTGCCCCGACGGGAGTCGACCATGCGCACCCGGACGTCGTCCGGGTGGTCGACGATGCCCTTGACCAGGTGCTCCAGAGCGGGACGCAGCGGCATGTCAGGCCTGCTCGCCGGACTCGGCACCGGTCTGCTCCTCGGCCTTGGGGGCCTCGGCCTCCGGCTTGGCGGCCTTCTTGGCCGGCTTCGCCGGGGTGTCCGCCACGCCGGCGGCGGCCTTCGCCTCGGCCTCGTACGCCGCCTTGCGGTCGGCCCGCTCGGGGGCGACCTTCAGCGGCGGCGGGGCGGGCAGGCCCTTGAACTTCTGCCAGTCACCGGTCAGCTCCAGCAGGCGCTGCACGGCCTCGCTCGGCTGGGCGCCGACCGAGAGCCAGTACTGGACCCGCTCCGACTTGACCTCGATCACCGAAGGGTCTTCCTTCGGCTGGTACACACCGACGAACTCGATCGCGCGACCGTCACGCTTGGTGCGCGAGTCGGCGACGACGATGCGGTACTGCGGGTTGCGGATCTTGCCCATCCGCAGGAGCCGGATCTTTACGGCCACAGTTGTTTCGCTCCTGTTGCGATCTCACCGGCCCGTACGGGCGGTGTGGCGGGTGAGCGCCGACCGGCACAGTGGGGTTTGGGCCGGAGACTGCTCGGTGAACTGGCGACGCGCCCGGGTTAGAGGGCGCCGGACGCGCGCCGGATACCAGCGACCCATTCTGCCAGATCCGGCCCGGAACTCTCACACCGGACCCGGACACCACGCCCGGGACGGGGCGGGCCGTGACGGAGGACACCGGTTCAGCGCACCGGCGGACGGTCCCAACCGGGCGGAAGTTCGTCCGGTACATCCCATTCCGCGGGTGGAGTGAAGTCGCACCAGGTGCCGTCGAACGGGAACTCGCCCGCCTCGGCGATCCGGATCACCCGCTCGCCCTCGGCGCGTACCGCCTTCTCGTCGGCCACCCAGTAGTGCTCCGGGAACGCCAGCCGCTCGGCGAACTCGTCCTCGTCCTTCCACTCCCAGCTCAGGTCCGGGTGGACCACCACGTCGAGGTCCTGGTCGACCATGTCGACCCCGGCCACCGCGCCGTCGTCCCAGCGGACGCCGGGCTCCTCCAGGTTCACGTACCAGTTCTGGAAGCGCCCTGCCGCGTCGCGGAACCACCAGACCGAGTGGGCCGCGCCCGTGGGCAGGAACTTCAGCACCGGGGGACCGTTCCACAGCCCCTGCGCGAGCCGGTAGGACGACGTCACCCACTCGGCGAACGGCACGGCCCGCATGCCCAGGCCGGCCTCCGTCACCTCGTGCGCGACCGGCGCCGTCCGCGCCACCCAGAGCAGCAGGCCGCGCTCGTCGTCGGAGACCACGCGGGCCGACCGGACCCAGCCGATCCGGCCGTGCCGCACGTTCCGGTGCAGGATCAGCCGCCCCGGCGCGAACCGGCCGGCCGGATCGCCGGGTCGCATCTCAGTACGCGCGGGCGAGGATCGCCACCAGGTCGGGCTCGTCCTCCGAGTCCGGCACCGAGCCGTCGGCGCGCACCAGGCAACGGACCGTCACGCCCTGACCGTTCGCCTCGGCCTCGCCCTCGACGCCGACCGCCGACCACGGCACCCGCGCCCAGCCGGTGGCGGACGCCTCGATCGCCTCGGCCAGCGTCGACACCTCGACGGTGCGGGACCGGCGGAACTCCAGCGCCTGGTCGTGCAGCGCCCGCTGGTCGGCCTCCAGCGCGGCCAGCACCGCGCCGACCACGTCGGCGACCGGCGTCGGGGCCTTCGAGCCGTCCGTACGCCGGACCACCACCGCGTTGCCGGCGGCCAGGTCACGCGGGCCGACCTCGACGCGCACCGGGTAGCCGCGCAGCTCGGCGTCGACGGCGCGGCGGCCGAACGCGGTGTCGGTCCGGTCGTCGAGCGCCACCCGCACCCCGGCGTCCCGCAGTGCGTCGTGAAGCTTCCGGGCCGCCTCACCGACGCCGTCGCCGTCCTTGACGATCATCACGTACGCCTGGGCCGGCGCCAGCTTCGGCGGCACCCGCAGCCCGTTGTCGTCGCCGTGGCACATGATCAGGCCGCCGAGCATCCGGGTGGACGTGCCCCAGGAGGTGGTCCACGCGTGCTCCCGGCCGCCCTCGGCCGAGGAGTAGCTGATGTCGAACGCCTTGGCGAAGTTCTGGCCCAGTTCGTGGCTGGTGCCCAGCTGGAGCGCCTTGCCGTCGCCCATCATGCCCTCGCACGTGTACGTGGCGGTGGCGCCGGCGAAGCGCTCCCGGGCGGTCTTCAGGCCGACCACCACCGGGATGCCGAGCACGTTGACCATCAGGTCCTCGTACGCCTCGTGCAGGATCCGCCGGGCGTAGGCGCGGGCGTCGGAGCGGGTCGCGTGCGCGGTGTGCCCCTCCTGCCAGAGGAACTCACTGGTACGCAGGAAGATCCGCGGGCGCAGCTCCCACCGGACCACGTTGGCCCACTGGTTGAGCAGCAGCGGCAGGTCGCGGTACGAGTCGATCCACTTGGCCATGAACTCGCCGATGACCGTCTCGCTCGTGGGGCGCACCACCACCGGCTCGGCGAGCTGCTTGCCGCCACCGTGCGTGACCACCGCCAGCTCCGGCGAGAAGCCCTCGACGTGCTCGGCCTCGCGCTTGAGGTAGCTCTCCGGGATGAACAGCGGGAAGTACGCGTTCTCCGCGCCGGCCGCCTTGATCCGGGCGTCCATCTCGGCCTGCATCCG
Source organism: Micromonospora sp. BL1 (assembly GCF_003667485.1). Classification (NCBI taxonomy): domain Bacteria; kingdom Bacillati; phylum Actinomycetota; class Actinomycetes; order Micromonosporales; family Micromonosporaceae; genus Micromonospora; species Micromonospora sp. BL1. Next base: position 30,309 of record NZ_RCVK01000284.1, on the reverse strand, counting down.
CTCCCAGATGGCGTAGCCGGCCGGTCGGATCACCATGGTCCCCCGGACCGGGCCGTTGTCGGCCAGCTTCGCCTTGGCGATCAGGTCCTGGTACCAGCGGGGAAAGTCCTCCGCACGGGGAGTGAGCACGCGTGCCATGACCGCACATCCTATGCGTCCCGTGACGGGTCGCCGCAGCCGGGCGCGCCCGCACTACCATCTGCCGTCATGCTCTCCCCCAGCCCCGACCCGGCACCGGCGCTGGCCCCGCTCGCCGCCCGCTGGGTGGCCTGGGTGGCCGCCCACCGCCAGCCGGTCAACCCGCTCAAGGACACCACCGGCCGGCACGGCGGGCGCCACCAGCCGGACGACGTGTGGTTCCTCGCCGGCACGCAGGGCGGCGGGGTCGCCCGGCGTTGCGTGGTACCGGCGGGTCGCCCCCTGTTCTTCCCGGCGATCTGCTGCTGGCGGGTCGGCCGCCGGGACGGCCCGGTCGCGCCGATGCCCCACGCCGGCGGGCACGCCGAACTGGACGGGGTCGCGGTGCCGGTGCGGCCGGCGGGCTCCCCCGCCTCGTTCCCGGTACGGGGGTTCTTCAACAACGTCGTCACCGCGTGGCCGTGGCCGGTGCACGTCTCCTGCTGGGGCCTGTGGGGTCTGGTGCCGCCACCCGCGCCGGGGACGCACCACCTGACCTTCGGCGGCCACGACGGCCGATCGTTCCGGGTCGAGGCGGAGTACGAACTCGAGGTGCGCTGACGAGCGCCCGTAGACTTCGATCACCATGCCTAAGCCGAGGAATGTCACACCGGTGCGCGAGTCGATCGTCGACGCCGCCCGTTCGCTGACCGTCACGACCGGCTGGGCCGGGGTCCGGATGGGCGCCGTCGCGAGCGCGGCGGGGGTGAGCCGGCAGACGGTCTACAACGAGTTCGGCACCAAGGCGGGCCTGGGTGATGCGCTGGCCCGGCACGAGGTGGACCGGTTCGTCGGCCAGGTCCGGTCCGCGCTCGACGAGCACGACTCGGACGTCCGCGCGGCCGCGTACGCGGCGATCCACCGCACCCTCGCCTCGGCCGCCGAGAACCCGCTGGTTCGGGCGGTGCTGACCAGCACCCGGGGCGGTTCGGAGGAGCTGCTGCCGTACCTGACCACCCGGTCCGAACTGGTGCTCGCCGAGGCCGCGGCGGCGCTGCTGGAGTGGACCGGGCACCGCCTGCCGGACGCCGACCCGGCGGCGCTGGCGTTCGCGGCGGACAGCGTCGTACGCCTGGTGGTGAGCCACATCGTGCTGCCCGGCGGCCCGGTCGAGGAGACCGCCGACCGGCTGGCCGACCTGGCGGTGCGCCTGTTCCTGATGGCGGCGACGACCCGCTAGGGCCGCCGACGACGAGCGCGGCCGGTCAGCGGACGATCCGGCCCGTCAGCGGACGACCCGACCGCGCAGCACGATCCGGCTGGGCGCGCGGACCACGCGCAGGTCGCGGCGCGGATCCTCGCGGTAGACCACCAGGTCGGCGAGGCCGCCCTCGACCAGCCCGGGGAAGCCGAGCCACTCGCGGGCCCCCCAGGAGGCGGCCGCCAGCACGTCCGGGGCGGACATCCCGGCCTGCTCGTGCAGCAGCAGCATCTCCTCGGCCGCCAGGCCGTGGTCGATGCCGCCGCCCGCGTCGGTGCCGACGTAGATCGGCACGCCCGCCTCGTGCGCGGCGCGCACCACCTCGGGGAAGCGGTCGCGCAGGGCGAGCATGTGGTCGGCGTACCCGGGGAACTTGGGCCGGGCCTGCTCCGCGATGTGGCCGAACGTCCGGATGTTGATCATCGTGGGGACCAGCGCGGTGCCCTGCCGGGCCATCAGGTCGATCAGGTCGAGGCTCAGCCCGGTGCCGTGCTCCACCGAGTCCACCCCGGCCCGCACCATGATCTCCACGGCCGACTCGGAGAAGGTGTGCACCGCCGCGCGTACCCCGGCGGCGTGCGCGGCGGCGACCGCCGCGGTCATGGTGTCGGCGTCCCAGGCCGGCGCCAGGTCCCCCACCCCCCTGTCGATCCAGTCGCCGACCAGCTTGACCCAGCCGTTGCCGGCCGCGGCCTGCGCGGCCACCGTCGCGGCCACCTCCGCGGCGCCGACCTCCACGCCGATGTCGCGCAGGTAGCGCTTCGGCGGCGCGACGTGCCGGCCCGCGCGGGACAGTCGCGGCAGGTCCGGCTCGTCCTCCAGTTCCGGGTACGGGTACGGCGAGCCGGCGTCGCGGATCGCCAGCACGCCCGCGTCCCGGTCGATCCGGGCCAGCTCCCGGGCCTGGTCGAGGGAGGTGATCGGGCTGCCGCCGCGGGCGATGCCGATGTGGCAGTGCGCGTCGGTCAGGCCGGGCAGGACGAAACCGCCGTCGGCCACCGTCTCGGCGCCGGGCACCGGTTCGAAGGTGACCCGGTCGCCGACCAGCCAGACGTCCCGGACCTCGTCGTCGGGAAGGAACACACCGCGCACGTGCAGAGCCATGTGCACAGTCCTACCCGATCAGTCCTCCTCGCCGGCGAGCAGGTCGTTGCGGCGCGCGGTCAGCGCCGGCAGATCGACCGAGACCTTCCAGGGCCGCTCGGTGACGAACAGGTCCTCGGCCTGACTGACCTGCTTGTACTCGCGATTGGCGCCGAGCACGTACTCAGTCAGCGTGATCTTCTCCTTGACCGGGTCGAGCACCCAGTAGGAGCGGACACCGGCGTGCGCGTAGACCCTGGCCTTGTCGTACATGTCGCGGAAGGTGGAGGTCGGCGAGATGACCTCGACCGCGAGCACCGCGTCCTCGACCGGCAACGGGCTCCGGTTGGCGTTACCCCGCACGACCGCGACGACGTCCGGCCAGGGCTCGTTCCGGTGGTCGACCCGCATCGACAGGTCGATCCCGACCTGGTACTCCTTCGGGCAGTTGACGCGGAGCGCGAGCAGCAACTCGACACACATGTCCTGGTGCAGCAGAGTGGGCGACGGCACGATCAACCTTCCGTTGATCAGTTCGTACGGAAGGTCCTTGGGCAGTTCGCCCAGGTCGTCGACCGTCCACTCGTGCCGCTCCGGCAGGATCGGGGCCGCGGTCATTGACATCTCCTTCCAGGGGGCGACATCACCTTAAGAGACAGCAATGTCGCCCACCGTCACCGACACGCTAGCGGGGGCCCTTGTCGCCGCCCTTGCCCAGCTTGTTGAAGTCGATCTTCGGGAGCTTGAAGCCGGGCGGCAGGCCCTGCCCACCGGCCAGGTCACCCGGGTCCAGGCCCGGCGGGAGCTGCGGCATGCCGCCCGGGAAGCCGCCCGGCATCCCGGCGCCGGTACGCGGCCGCCCGCCGCCCTTGGTGCCCTTGCGCTTGTTCTTCGGCGACTTGGTCGCCTTGCGCCGGCCACCGCCGGGCAGGCCCATCATGCCGCCCATCTGCTTCATCATCTTCTGCGCGTCGGCGAAGCGGTTGAGCAGTTGGTTGACGTCCATGACGGTGACGCCGGAGCCGCCCGCGATCCGGGCCCGGCGGGAGCCGTTGATGATCTTCGGGTTGGTGCGCTCGGCCGGGGTCATCGAGCGGATGATCGCGGTGACCCGGTCGAAGTGCTTGTCGTCCAGCTCGGCGAGCTGGTCCTTCATCTGCCCCATGCCCGGCATCATGGCCAGCACGTTGGCGATCGGGCCCATCCGCCGGACCGCGATGAGCTGGTCGAGGAAGTCCTCCAGCGTGAAGGTCTCCCCGCCCATCAGCTTGGCGGTCATCTTCTCCTTCTGATCGGAGTCGAAGGCCGCCTCGGCCTGCTCGATCAGAGTGAGGACGTCGCCCATGCCGAGGATCCGGCTGGCCATCCGGTCCGGGTGGAAGACGTCGAAGTCCTCCAGCTTCTCGCCGGTGGAGGCGAACAGGATCGGCTGGCCGGTCACCTCGCGGACGGAGAGCGCGGCGCCACCGCGGGCGTCGCCGTCGAGCTTGGACAGCACCACGCCGGTGATGCCCACGCCGTCGCGGAACGCCTCGGCGGTGCGCACCGCGTCCTGACCGACCATGGCGTCGATGACGAAGATGACCTCGTCGGGCTGGACCGCGTCGCGGATGTTCGCGGCCTGCTGCATCATCTCGGTGTCGATACCGAGCCGGCCGGCGGTGTCGACGATGACGATGTCCCGGGCGGCGCGGCGGGCGTGCTCGATCGAGTCGCGGGCCACCTGCACCGGGTCGCCGACGCCGTTGCCGGGCGCCGGGGCGTACACCTCGACGCCGGCCCGGCCACCGAGCACCTGGAGCTGCCCGACGGCGTTGGGACGCTGGAGGTCGGCGGCGACGAGCAGCGGCTGGTGGCCCTGGCTCTTGAGCCAGCGGGCCAGCTTGCCGGCGAGCGTCGTCTTGCCGGAGCCCTGGAGGCCGGCCAGCATGATCACCGTCGGGGGGTTCTTGGCGAACTGGAGCCGCCGCCCCTCGCCGCCGAGGACGTTGATCAGCTCCTCGTTGACGATCTTGACGATCTGCTGCGCCGGGTTGAGCGCCTGGGAGACCTCGGCGCTCCGCGCCCGCTCCTTGACGTTCGCGATGAAGCCCTTGACGACCGGCAGGGCGACGTCGGCCTCCAGCAACGCCATCCGGATCTCGCGCGCGGTGGCGTCGATGTCGGCGTCGGTGAGCCGGCCCTTGCCGCGGAGCTTGGTGAAGATCCCGGACAGGCGGTCACTCAAGGTGTCAAACACGCGAACATCCCGTTTGTCGTTTTCGGCGGGCACATGCTGCCGGGCCGGTGGTCCAGCCCACCGTTAGGGTAGCCCGCCACCCACCCGCCCGCTCCGGCCCGGCAGCCCGTTCCGCTACACGGCGGCGAGCACGGCGGCCTCGATCCGGGCCCGTTCCTCGTCCGAGAGCCCGCCGCCGACCAGGTAGAACGTGTCCACCACGTCGCCGCCGAGCGTCGAGATCCGGGCCGCGCGCACCTGGGCGCCGGCCTCGTCCAGCGCACAGGTCACCCGGTACAGCAGCCCGGCCGCGTCGGCGGCCCGCAGCTCCAGCAGGACCGCGTCGGTGGCCGCCTCCCGGTGCCAGACCACCCGGGGTGCGGCACCCTGGCCGCGCGCGGCGAGCGCCCGGCCGCGCAGCCGCTGGATGACCGAGACGTCGCCACCGACCGCGCGGCGCAGGTCGGCGCTGAGCGCGATCGGCTCCGGGGCCAGCCCGTAGCGCGGCTGCACCCGGCACTCGACCAGGGCCCGGCCGTCGACGGTGGCGGCGTCCGCGGAGATCACCTCCAGGCGGTGCAGCGCCAGGCAGCCGGCGACCGTCGCGAGCAGCCCGCGCCGGTCGGCCGCGGCCACCGACACCCGGTCCTCCCCCAGGTGTACGACCGGCAGCGGCCCCGCCACCAGCGCCGGGTCCGGAGCCGGCGGGGCGGGCACCACGCCCGTGTCCAGCGTGGTGCGCACCCGGCTCACCAGTTCGGCGATCAGCCGGCCCTTCCAGCCGGACCAGGCGGCCGGGCCGGTGGCGGCGGCGTCGGCGCGGACCAGGGCGTGCAGCAGTTCCAGCGTGCCGGTGTCGCCGACGCGCCCGGCGACCCCCGCGATGGTCTTCGGGTCGGACAGGTCGCGCCGGGTGGCCACGTCGGGCAGCAGCAGGTGCAGCCGGACCAGTGTGCCGATGAGCACCGCCTCGTCCGGCGGCAGCCCGACCCGGGTGGCGACCGCCTCGGCCAGCGGCGCGCCCACTGTCGAATGGTCACCGGGCAGTCCCTTGCCGATGTCGTGCAGGAACGCGCCGAGCAGCAGCAGGTCCGGCCGTTCCACGTCGCGGGTGTGCCGGCTCGCCTCGTACGCGGTCTGCACCAGGTGCCGGTCGAGCGTGAACCGGTGCACCGGGTTGTGCTGGGGCAGGCTGCGCATCCGGGTCCACTCGGGCAGCCAGCGGTCGATCAGCCCGTACCTGTCGCAGGTCTCCCAGGCGGGCACCAGGCCGGGACCGGCGCCGAGCAGGGTGATCAGCGCGGCGCGGGCCGCCGGTGGCCAGGGCGCGGGCAGCGGCGGGCAGTACGCGGCCAGCCACTCGCAGGTGGCCCGCGCGATCGGCAGCCGGGTGGTGGCGGCCGCGGCGGCCACGCGCAGCGACAGGCTCGGGTCGGGGCGGGCCCCGATGGCGGTGCGGGCGAGCACCAGTTCCCCGTCCTGCTCCACCACGTCCCGGGCGACCGGGCGGCGCAGCGGACGGCCGGGCGCGGCGCGGTGCCGCCCGGAGCGGAGCCGGTCGGCGGCCCGCCAGGCGTCGTCGAGGGCGTGGCTCACCGTGCGGGCGTCGCCGGCCACCAGCCGCAGCAGCGCGTCGCCGTCCTCGGCGCCGAGCAGGCGCGCCACGCCGTCGCGTTCCTGGGCGACCAGGCGGTCGACCCGGCGGCCCACCTGCTGGTGCAGCGCGTCGCGGGTGTCCAGCAGCCGCCGGTGTGCCGCGTACACGGCCGGGCGGAGCGCGTCGGTGACCCCGGCGGTGGCGATGGCGCGCAGGATGCCCACGTCGCGCAGCCCGCCGGCCGCCTCCTTGAGGTCGCCTTCGAGCAGGAAGGCCAGTTCGCCGTGCGCCTCCCAGCGGGCGGCGGTGATCTCGCGCAGGCCGGGGAGCTGGCGGATCGCGGTCCGCCGCCAGTGGTCGGTGGCGGTACGGGAGAGCTGGTCGGTGAGCGCCGGGTCGCCCGCCACGTGCCGGGCGTCGAGCAGGCCGAGGGCGACCTTGACGTCGTCCTGGGCCACCGACAGCGCCTCGGCGACGGTGCGCACCGAGTGGTCCAGCCGCAGTCCGGCGTCCCAGATCGGATACCAGAGCGACGCGGCCAGCTCGTCGATGCCGGGCACCCCGGCGTGCAGCAGCACCAGGTCGAGGTCGCCGTAGGGGGCGCACTGGCGGCGGCCCAGCCCGCCCACCGCGACGAGCGCGACGCCGTCCCGGTCCGGGAAGGCCCGGCACAGCCAGGCGTCGAGCGCGTCGGCCCGCGCGGACCGGGCGGCCGCGCCGATGCCCCCGGGTACGCCGACGACCTCGTTGACCACCGCCTGGCCCTCGGAGGGGCCGGTGGCGGTGGTCAACGAGGTCATGTCGGCGGATCCGGCGATCAGAGGGCGTCGAGCCCGCGCTCGCCGGTACGCACCCGGACGACCTCCTCGACGCCGGTCACCCAGACCTTGCCGTCGCCGATCTTGCCGGTCCGGGCGGCGCCGACGATCGCGTCCACGATCTTGTCGACGTCCATCTCGTCGGTGAGCACCTCGACCCGGATCTTGGGCAGGAACTCGACCGTGTACTCGGCACCCCGGTAGACCTCGGTGTGCCCCTTCTGCCGGCCGTAGCCCTGGACCTCGCTGACGGTCAGCCCGGCCACGCCGAGCGCGTGCAGGGCCTCCTTCACCGCGTCCAGCTGGTACGGCTTGATGACCGCGGTCACCAGCTTCATGTCCAACCCCTCCATCCCAGGAACGTTAACCGGCGACCTTCTCGCTGACCGGCGCGGACTCGTCGGTCTCGACGGCGGGCTCCGCGGCCGGCTTGCCGGCGCCGATCCCGGCCATCGCGAACGCGCCACCGCTGCTGCCCGTGGTGGGCGACAGGTCGTAGCCGCTCTCCGCGTGCTCGGCGATGTCGATGCCGTCGACCTCGGCCTCGGCGGAGACCCGCAGGCCGATCGTCTTGTCGATCACGAAGCCCAGGACGAAGGCGACCACGAACGAGTAGACGCTCACGATCAGCGCGCTGATCGCCTGCTTGCCGAGCAGCGAGGCGTCGCCGCCGACGAACAGGCCGTCGGTCTCCACCAGCGAGCTGACCGAGGCGGTGCCGAACAGGCCGATCCAGAGGCAGCCGATCCAGCCGCCGACGAAGTGCACGCCGACCACGTCGAGCGAGTCGTCGTAGCCGAGCCGGTACTTCAGGCCGACCGCGAGGGCGCAGACCGCACCGGCCACCACGCCCAGCAGCACCGCTGCGGCCGGGGTGATGAACGCACAGGCCGGGGTGATCGCGACCAGACCGGCGATCGCGCCGGACGAGGCGCCGACCAGGGTCGGCTTGCCGTCGCGCAACCACTCCACCACGATCCAGCCGAGCAGCGCGGCGGCGGTGGCGACCTGGGTGTTGATGAACGCCAGCGCGGTGACCCCGTCGGCGGTCAGCTCGGAGCCGGCGTTGAAGCCGAACCAGCCGAACCACAGCAGCGCGGCGCCGAGGGCGACCATCGGGACGTTGTGCGGCTTCATGCTCTCGCGCGGCCAGCCGACCCGCTTGCCGAGCACGAGCACCAGCGCGAGCGCCGCCGCACCGGCGTTGATGTGCACGGCGGTACCACCGGCGAAGTCCAGCGCGCCGATGTCGCCGCCGATCAGCCCGCCGCCCCAGACCATGTGGGCGACCGGGAAGTAGACCAGCGTGGCCCAGCCGAACGCGAACAGCAGCCAGCCGGCGAACTTCACCCGGTCGGACAGCGCGCCGCTGATCAGCGCCACGGTGATGATCGCGAACATCATCTGGAAGGCGATGAAGACGTAGATCGGGATGCCGGTCTCGCCCCACAGGTCGTTCTCGCCGACGAAGGTCTTGGTGCCCAGGTACTGGCCCAGGTCACCCCAGAACCTGCCGCCCTCGCCGAAGGCGACGGTGAAGCCGTAGAAAAGCCACAGGATGCTGACGAGCCCGATGGACGAGAAGCTCATCATCATCATGTTCAGAACGCCCTTGGACCGGTTCAGGCCGCCGTAGAACAGCGCGAGACCGGGGGTCATGAGCAGCACGAGGGCAGTCGAGACAAGCAACCAGGCAGTGTTCCCGGTGTCGATCTCCACGCTGCCTCCTCTCGTTGTCGTATTCCTCCCTCCGACTGAGACCTGGCAGCATCGCCCGTCAGCCGGTTGCGCGGAAGCTTTGTCGCCGGCTGTTTCCTTCAGCGACACCGCGCGATTTCCGACGCGTGACGGGTTGTTTCCGGCGTGTGAAGAACGCCGATCTTGGTCAGCGGAGCGCGTACTCCAGCTGGTGCCGCTCGTAGTCGAGCAGCCGCAGGTCGCGCATAGGGCGACGCAGGTGACCCTTGTGGACGATCCGGACGAACGCCGGCTCACCGGCGGCGGCCATCCGCCGGATGCCCTCGACGTGGTCGACGATGCGCTTGCGGATGGTCCGGATGAGGCGGTGCCGGTCGCGCGGGATCAGCCCGTACGCGTCGGCGAACAGCCGCAGCCGGCGCGGCCGGTCCGGGTGCTTCCAGCCGAGCGTGATCGAGTCGCGGTCGGAGAAGATCGGCACCCAGGTCCAGGCCGCGTACGCCACGTCGTAGATGCGGGCGCCGGGCGAGGCGAGGTCGAAGTCGATCAGCCCGAGCGTGCCGTCCGGCCGCCAGATCACGTTGTGCGGCGCGGCGTCGTGGTGGCAGATGACCTCGGTGTCCGGCGGGGGCGGCCCGAACGAGCGCCAGACCGCACCGGGCGGCGGGGTGAAGCCGTACTGCGCGTCGTGGAACATCCGCAGCATGGTGGCCACCGTCACCAGGGCCTCGTCGGTGACCCAGTGCGGGGCCAGCGGGTACTCCCCGCACTCCCCCTCCAGGTACGACAGGACCTCCCGGTTGCGCTCGTCCATGCCGAGCGCCCGGGGCGCGCCGGTGAATCCGACGTACTCCAGGTGGCGCAGCAGCGCGTGCACGGAGGGCGTCCACGGGCCGGCGTTGCGCCGGACCGTGTCGCCCACACGGACCACTGTGCTCACGTTCCCGCCGTGCAGCGGGATCTCCTGCGAAGTCACGTACGGTCTCCCGAGGCGTGGCGACGGGTGGCTGGGGTCGCGCCACCCCGCGTAGGCGCGATCGTCAGTCGTCACGGGAGAGGCTACGCGTCCCGGGCGAGCGGCTCGGTGCCGAGCAACGCGTCGACGAACTGGGCCGGGTCGAACGGGGCCAGGTCGTCCTTGCCCTCGCCGAGGCCGACGAGCTTGACCGGGATGCCGAGCTTGCGCTGCACGGCGATCACGATGCCGCCCTTGGCCGTGCCGTCGAGCTTGGTCAGCACCACGCCGGTGACGTTCACCGCCTCGGTGAAGACCCGCGCCTGCTCCAGCCCGTTCTGGCCGGTGGTGGCGTCGAGGATCAGCAGCGTCTCGTCGATCGGGCCGTGCTTCTCCACCACCCGCTTGACCTTGCCCAGCTCGTCCATCAGGCCGACCTTGTTCTGCAGCCGGCCGGCGGTGTCGATGAGCACGGTGTCGACGCCGGTGTCGATGCCGCGCTTGACCGCGTCGAACGCGACGCTCGCCGGGTCGGCGGCCTCGGGCCCGCGGACCGTCTCGGCGCCCACCCGGCCGCCCCAGGTCTCCAGCTGGTCGGCGGCGGCGGCCCGGAACGTGTCGGCCGCGCCGAGCAGCACGCTGCGGCCGTCCGCGACCAGCACCCGGGCGATCTTGCCGCAGGTGGTGGTCTTGCCGGCGCCGTTGACGCCGACCACGAGCACCACCGCCGGGACGCCCTCCTTCGGCGCGGTGCGCAGCGCGCGGTCCAGGCCCGGGTCGAGCGCGTTGACCAGCTCGGCGGCGAGCAGCGCCCGCAGCTCGTCACCGGTACGGGTGCCGAGCACCCGGGTCCGCTCGCGCAGCCGGTCGACGATCTCCCGGGTGGCGTCGATGCCGACGTCGGCGGTGATCAGGCTGTCCTCGATCTCCTCCCAGGTGTCCTCGTCCAGCCGGTCGCGGCTGAGCAGGCCGAGCAGGCCCTTGCCGAAGACGTTCTGCGAGCGGGACAGCCGCGAGCGCAGCCGGACCAGGCGGCCGGCCGTGGGCTCCGGCACCTCGACCTGCGGCACCTCGACCGGAGGGGCCGGCGGCGCCTCCACCACCACGCCGGTGGTGAGTTCCGCCTCCGGGGCCTCGACCGGCGGGCCGGCCAGGTCCTCCTCCGTCCGGGTGTCGACCTCCGTACGCGGCAGCGGCGGCTGCGGGCGCCGGCGCAGCCGGGGCACCACGAGGCTCAGGCCGCCGATGATCAGCACGCCGAGCAGGGCGAGAGCGACGAGGAGGTATTCCGTCATGCCCGAAATCCTGTCAGATGCCGGCGACGGCGTCCCACTCACCGCCTCGGCACGCGAACAACCTGCGGGTACGCTCGCACCGGAAGGCGTACCGCAACCGCCGGCCGGGTAGGGAACAGCCGAAACGATCTTGTCGGAGGTGTATGTCGTGCCCGGTTCCCGCCTGCTCATCGGCCCGTTGCTGCGCCGGGTCGTCGACACGCGGGCGACCGTCTGGGTCGAGACCAGCGCGCCCGCGGTGGTCACCGTCCGCACGGCCGACGGCGCCACCGGCAGCGCACCGACCTTCTCCGCGTACGACCACCACTACGCGATCGTGGTGGTGACCGGGCTCACCCCGGACAGCGTCACGACCTACGAGGTGCTGATCGACGACGAGGTGGCGTGGCCGCTGCCCGACTCGTCGTTCCCGCCCAGCGTGATCCGGACCCGCGCGCTCGACGACGCGGACCAGCCGGTGCGGCTGCTGTTCGGCTCCTGCCGGGAGACCACCCAACACTCCACCGCGCGGAAGCTGCCGCCGGACGCGCTCGACGCGTACGCCCGGCGGGTGATGGCCGCGCCCGACGACGCCGCGCTGCCCGACCTGCTGGTGCTGCTCGGCGACCAGGTGTACGCGGACGAGACCTCGCCGACGGTGCGGCGGCTGCTCAAGCGGCGCCGGCGGCGGCCGAAGGACGCCCCGGCGACGCAGGTGGTCAGCTTCGACGAGTACACCAAGCTCTATCTGGAGTCGTGGCGCGACCCGGAGATCCGCTGGCTGTTCTCCACAGTGCCGAGCGTGATGATCTTCGACGACCACGAGGTGATCGACGACTGGAACACCTCGCAGTCGTGGCGCGCGGACATGCGCGAGCAGCCGTGGTGGGCCGAGCGGATCCGCAGCGGCCTCGCCTCCTACTGGGTCTATCAGCACCTGGGCAACCTGAGCCCGGACGAGATCGCCGCCGATCCGGTGTACGCGAAGGTGATGGCCGCCGAGGACGCCACGAGCGTGCTGCACGAGTTCGGCGAGCGGGTCGACAAGGAGGCCGACCTGGCGCACGACACCGAGCGCTGGCGGGCCGTGCAGTACCAGTGGAGCTACGCGCTGGACCTGGGCCGTACCCGCCTGGTCATGCTGGACAACCGGTCCAGCCGGGTGCTCCAGCCGGGCAACCGGGCGATGCTGCCGCCGGGCGAGTGGTCGTGGTTCCTCGACCAGGCGCACGGCACCTACGACCACCTGGTGGTGGGCAGTTCGCTGCCGTGGCTGCTGCCGCCGGGCATCCACCACGTCGAGGCGTGGAACGAGCGCCTGGCCGACTCCAGCCGGCCCTGGGTGGCCCGGCTCTCCGAGCAGATCCGCCGGGCCCTGGACCTGGAGCACTGGGCGGCGTTCCGGCGCTCGTTCGAGGCGCTGGGCGAGCTGTTCGCGCGGCTGGGCAGCGGCACCGCGCCGCGCACCGGGGCGCGGGTGGGCGCCGGGCCGGCGTACGCGCGACCGGCCTCGATCAGCGTGCTCTCCGGTGACGTGCACCACTCGTACGTGGCCCGGGCCCGGTTCGCCGACCGTGACGTCCGCACGCCGGTGCACCAGCTCACCTGTTCGCCGATCCACAACCAGGTGCCGGCCGGCATGCGCCCGCTGATGACGCTCGGCTGGAATCCGGGTCCGGCCGGGGCGACCCGGGCGCTGGCGCGTTCGGCCGGGGTACGCCGCCCGCCGGTGCGCTGGCGGAAGCTGGCCGGGCCCTATTTCGGCAACGCGGTGGCCACGCTCACCCACCAGGGCCGTAAGGCCGCCGTGGTGATCGAGGGCACGACCAGCGACGGCGAGCTGCGGCCGGTGGCGCAACAGCAACTCAGCGACGGGGACTGAGTACCCTCTGAGCGTGGACGAGACGCTGCGCGCCGTGGAGCACGAGTTGACCGCGTTGCTGCGCCGCGGCCGGGCGCTGTCCTGGGAGATCGCCCGCGAGGTCCACCCGAATCTGGAGCCCAACGCGTACGGCCTGCTGCTCTGGCTGCGCCGCTCGGGCTCGATCCGGCTCACCGACCTGGCCGCGAAGCTGGGCATCGGCAAGGGCACGCTCAGCCGCCAGATCGGCGGACTGGAGGCACTGGGCCTGGTCCGCCGCGACCCGGACCCGACGGACCGCCGGGCGGCCCAGCTCAGCCTCACCGAGGAGGGCACCCGGCGGTTCGACGCGGCCCGGGCGGCCCGACTCGGACAGATAAGGCGTTCCCTCGAAAGCTGGCCGCAAGAGGACGTCGCGGACCTCGCCCGCCTGATGCACCGCTTCAACGAGTCGTTCTGACCCGGCCCCACCCGGAACAAAGCCCGCCCGGGTGAAGTTGTTGCTTTGGGCAACCACCTCATACGGTTGCCCGAGGCAACCTTTCTCCCCCGCTCCGGAGGCAATCCACGATGACTCAGGCGACTGCGCCCGCACGGGCGACCGCCGTCGACATGTCCCACCGGCAGATCCTGGAGGCGCTCTCCGGCCTGCTGCTGGGCATGTTCGTCGCGATCCTCTCCTCCACGGTCGTCTCCAACGCGCTGCCGCGGATCATCACCGACCTGCGCGGCGGCCAGTCCGCGTACACCTGGGTGGTCACCTCGACGCTGCTGGCGACCACCGCGACCACGCCCATCTGGGGCAAGCTCTCCGACCTGTTCAGCAAGAAGCTGCTGGTCCAGCTCTCCCTGGTGGTCTTCGTGCTGGGCTCGGTGCTCGCCGGGCAGGCACAGACCACCGGTGAGCTGATCGCCTGCCGGGTCGTGCAGGGCGTCGGCGCGGGCGGCCTCACCGCCCTCGCCCAGGTGATCATGGCGACGATGATCGCGCCGCGCGAGCGCGGCCGGTACAGCGGCTACCTCGGCGCCGTGATGGCCGTCGGCACCATCGGCGGCCCGCTGATCGGCGGCGTGATCGTGGACACCTCCTGGCTCGGCTGGCGCTGGTGCTTCTACGTCGGCGTGCCGTTCGCCGTGCTCGCCCTGGTCGTGCTCCAGCGGACGCTGCGCCTTCCGGTGGTCAAGCGCGAGGTGAAGATCGACTGGTGGGGCGCCACGCTCATCACCGCCGCCGTCTCGCTGCTGCTCGTCTGGATCACGCTGGCCGGCGACAAGTACGACTGGATCTCCTGGCAGAGCGGCGTGATGGTGGCCGGCGCGGCGGCGCTCGGTGTGCTCGCCGCCCGGGTCGAGAAGCGTGCCGCCGACCCGATGATCCCGCCGCGGCTGTTCCGCAACCGCACCATCACGCTCGCCGTCGTCGCCAGCATCGCGGTCGGCGTCGGCATGTTCGGCGCCTCGGTGTTCCTCGGGCAGTACTTCCAGATCAGCCGCGGCGCCAGCCCGACCATGTCCGGCCTGATGACGCTCCCGATGATCGGCGGCCTGCTGGTCTCCTCCACGGTGGTCGGCCGGATCATCACCGCCACCGGCCGCTGGAAGAGCTGGCTGGTCATCGGCTCGGTGCTGCTCACCGCCGGCTTCGCGTTGATGGGCACCATGCGCGCGGACACACCGTACTGGCACCTCGCCGTCTTCATGGCCCTGATCGGCCTCGGCGTCGGCATGAGCATGCAGAACCTGGTGCTGGCCGTGCAGAACACGGTCCGCCCGGACGAACTCGGCGCGGCCAGCTCGGTGGTGGCGTTCTTCCGCAGCCTCGGCGGCGCGATCGGCGTGAGCGCGCTCGGCGCGGTGCTCGGGCACCGGGTCACCGGCTACATGGCCGACGGCCTGAGCCGCCTCGGCATCCCGGCCTCCGGGTCGGGCGGCGGCGGGCTGCCGGACGTGCACACGCTGCCCGGCCCGATCCGGGACGTGGTCGAGGCCGCGTACGGCCACGCCGCCGGTGACATCTTCCTGGCCGCCGCACCGTTCGGGCTGCTCGCCCTCGTCGCGGTGGTCCTCATCCGGGAGGTGCCGCTGCGCCGCTCCAACGCCGAGCCGGTCCCCGCCGGGCGGGAGACGGCCGACGCGATCCCGGCGCGAGCGGGAGACTGACGATGGACGCCGCGGAACGTGAGCGGTACGGCCCGCGGACCCGTCCGCTGCCCTACGAACGGGGTACGGACGGGCCACGGGTGGTCCTCGTCGGCGTGGACGGCAGCCGCACCTCGATGCGCGCCGCCGCGTACGCCGCCGGACTGGCCCGGCGGCAGGGCGCCACGCTGGTGGCGGTGTTCGTCAGCTCGCCGGCCTCGTACAGCGCGATGCTCTCCGGCGTGGTGGCCGGGGCGGTCCAGCAGACCCACGACGAGCTGGCCGACGAGCTGCGCGACGAGTGCCGGCGCGGGGCCGAGGAACTGGACCTGCCGGTGACGTTCCTGTGCCGGCGCGGCGACGCCTACACCGAGCTGTGCCGGGCCGCCGACGAGCACCGCGCCGACATGGTGGTGGTCGGCTCCTCCGAGCAGGCCGGGCACAGGCTGGTCGGCTCGGTCGCCACCCGGCTGGTCCGCACCGGCCGCTGGCCGGTCGTCGTGGTGCCGTGACCCGGCGGTTAACGCGTCGCGGCGTGCCCGGCGCTCACCTAGCATCCCTCGGATGACCTGGACCGCACCCGAGATCGACCGCCGCCACGAGCCCTACGTCGCCGACGAGCGCACCATGCTGCAAGGCTGGCTCGACCTCCACCGTGACACCCTGCAACACAAGTGCGCCGGGCTGACCGCCGAGCAACTGCGCACACCGAGCGTGGAGCCCTCCGGGCTGACGCTGCTCGGCCTGGTCCGGCACCTGGCCGACGTCGAACGGTGGTGGTTCCGCCACCGCGCCGCCGGCCTGGACCTGCCGGACCTCTACGACTACAGCACCGACCCGGACGCCGACCTCAACGACATCGCCGACGCGGACCCGGCCGAGGCGTTCGCCACGCTGCGGGCCGAGATCGAGGCGGCCGACCGAGCCGTTGCCGACCTGCCGCTGGACCACACGTTCCGGCACCGCCTGCCCGACGGCAGCACCGGCGAGATCAGCCTCCGCTGGGTGTACGTGCACGTGATCGAGGAGTACGCCCGGCACAACGGCCACGCGGACCTGATCCGGGAACGCGTCGACGGCGTGACCGGAAGCTGACCCGGCTCAGTACGCCAGCGCCGCCCGCAGGTACCGCAGGTCGGCCGGGCCGCTCCAGCGGTGCGCGGACAGGCCCGCCACCCGGGCACCGGCCACCGCGCGGTCCTCGTCGTCGACGAACAGCACCCGCGCCGGCGGCGTCTCCAGTGCCTCGCAGGCGGCCTGGAAGTACTCCTTCGCCGGCTTGTGCACCCCGATGACCGAGGAGTTGACGATCACGTCCAGCTCCTCGGTCAGGCCCAGCGCGGCCAGGTCGGCGTCGAGCAGGTCGGTGGCGTTGGTGCCCAGCCCCACCCGGATGCCCGCCGCCCGCACCTCGCGGACGAACGCCAGCACCTCCGGGTCGACCTCGCCGCGGTAGCTCTGCCACTCCGCAACGGCCGCACGCGCCCGATCCACGCCGACCGCGGGGGTCAGCGCGTCGGCGACGCTCATCATCCACTGGGCGTGGCTGACCTGGCCGGTGAGCACCGGCTGGAGCATTCCCCAGGACATCGCGATCTCACCGAGGACACCCTCGGTCAGCCCGTACTCCCGCTCGACACCGGCGGCCACCGCCGGATCCCAGCGGCGCAGCACGCCGTCGAAGTCCACCAGGAGCGCCGTGGCGCGTTCCCGACTCACTCGCTCGTCACCTGTTCCTCGTCGTCGGCCCGGTTGAGCCGCTGGCTGATCACCTGGGTCACACCGGCGCGCATGGTCACCCCGTAGAGCGCGTCGGCGATCTCCATGGTCCGCTTCTGGTGCGTGATCACGATGAGCTGGCTCTTCTCCCGCAACTGCGCCAGCAGCGTGATCAGGCGGCCCAGGTTCACGTCGTCGAGCGCCGCCTCCACCTCGTCCATGATGTAGAACGGGCTGGGCCGGGCGCGGAAGATCGCCACGAGCATCGCCACGGCGGTCAGCGACCGCTCCCCGCCGGAGAGCAGCGAGAGCCGCTTGATCTTCTTGCCCGGCGGGCGGGCCTCGACCTCGACACCGGTGGTGAGCAGGTCCTCCGGGTCGGTGAGCACCAACCGGCCCTCGCCGCCGGGGAACAGCACGGTGAAGACCTGCTCGAACTCCCGGGCGGTGTCTTCGAACGCGCTGGCGAAGACCTCCAGGATGCGGTCGTCCACGTCCTTGACCACGGTGAGCAGGTCGCGCCGGGTGGCCTTGAGATCCTCCAGCTGCTCGGAGAGGAACTTGAAGCGCTCCTCCAGCGCCGCGAACTCCTCCAGCGCGAGCGGGTTCACCTTGCCCAACAGGGCCAGTTCCCGCTCCGCCTTGGCCGCCCGCTTCTCCTGCACCGGCCGCTCGTAGCGGACCGGCTCGGGCACCGGCCGGCCGTCCTTCTCGGCCAGCGCCACGTCCGCGTCGGTCGGCGGGACCAGCCGGTCCGGGCCGTACTCGGCGACGAGCGTGGCCACGTCCAGCCCGAAGTCCTCGGCGGCCTTCGCCTCCAGCTGCTCGATGCGCATCCGCTGCTCGGCGCGGGCCACCTCGTCGCGGTGCACCTGGCTGGTGAGCCGTTCCAGCTCGGCGGCGAGGCGCTTGGCCGCGCCGCGTACCTCGGACAGCTCGGCCTCGCGGGCGGCGCGCTCGCGGGCGACCGCGTCGCGGTGCTCCTCGGCCCGGGCGATCGAGACGGTGAGCCGGGTGAGCGCCTCGCGGGCGCCGCCGACCACGGCCCGGGCGATCTGGGCGCCGCGCGTGCGGGCCGCGCGCCGGGCCGCGGCGCGCTCCCGCGCCGCCCGTTCGGCGGTGGCCTGCCGGGCCAGCGAGTCGGCCCGCCCGGCGATCGAGGCCACCCGCTCCTCTGCGGTACGCACCGCGAGCCGGACCTCCATCTCGTTCTGCCGTGCCTGCGGCACCATGGCGGCGAGCTGGTCCCGCTCCTCGGTGGACGGCTCGGCGTCGATCGGGGTGGCCTCGGCCAGCCGGAGCCGTTCCTCCAACTCGGCGAGCGCGGCCAGATCCCGTTCCCGGGCCGCCTCGGCGCGGGCCCGGGACTCGCCGAGACGGTCGGTCTCCGCCTTCGCCGAGCGGGCGGCGGCGCCCAGTTCGGCGAGGCGGCGCGCGGCGGCGTTGCGGTGGCTC
The DNA here is from genome assembly GCF_003667485.1 of Micromonospora sp. BL1. Classification (NCBI taxonomy): domain Bacteria; kingdom Bacillati; phylum Actinomycetota; class Actinomycetes; order Micromonosporales; family Micromonosporaceae; genus Micromonospora; species Micromonospora sp. BL1. The sequence continues at coordinate 12,114 of NZ_RCVK01000284.1, read as the reverse complement.
TCCGCCTCCCGCTTGGCGGCGGCGGCATGCTGCACCGCCTCCTTGGCAGCGGTCACCTCGGCGCGCGCCTCGGCCAGCTGTTCGCGCAGCTCGGCGGCGGCGCGTTCGGCGGTGGCCCGGTTGGCGCGCGCCTCCTCGACGGCGGCCTGCACCTCGATGAAGCTCGGCGCCTTGGCCGACCCGCCCGCCGCCGCGTACGCACCGACCACGTCGCCGTCGGGGGTGACCGCGCGAAGCTCCGGGTTCGCGGCGACGAGCGCGGACGCGGCGGCCAGGTCGTCGACGAGCGCCACGTCGCGCAGCGCCCGGTGCACGGCCGGGCGGATCGCGGCCGAGCACTCCACCAGGTCCGGGGCCCAGCGGGCGCCCTCGGGCAGCTTCGGGCGCAGCGCGTCGGCGGAGCCGTCCATGCCCGGCCCGGCGGGGCTGCCGACGAGCAGCCCGGCCCGGCCGGCGTCGGAGATCTTCAGCAGCCGCATCGCCTCGACCGCCTCGTCCACGCCGCTGACCGCCACCGCGTCGGCCAGGCCACCCAGCGCGGCGGCCAGCGCTGCCTCGTCACCGGGGGCGACGGTGAGCAGCCCGGCGAGGCTGCCGAGCAGCCCCGGCACCTGGTCGGCGCGGGCGAGCAGCTCACCGGCGCCGTCCTTGCGGCGCAGGCCCATGGCGAGCGCCTCCTCGCGGGCCTTCCAGGTGGCGGCGTCCTTCTCGGCGGCGCGCTCACCGTCGGCCAGGCTGCGCACCGCCGCCTGGGCCCGCTCGTGCACGGCCACCGCCTCGTCGTGCCGGGCGTCCAGGTCGGCGTTGTCCCGGTCCGCCTCGGTGGACTGTTCGGCGACCGCGTCCAGGTCGGCCTGCGCCTTCTCGGCCCGGCCCATCGCGTCGGTGTGCGCGACGGCCAGCCGTTCGATCTCCTCGCCGGCGCTCGTGGTCCGCGCCCGGGCGGAGTTGACCTGGCCGGTCAGGCGGGCCAGCCCCTCCCGCCGGTCGGCGATGGCCTTGGCGGCGGCGACCAGTTCCCGCTCGGCGGCGGCGAGCTGCCGTTCCAGCTCCTGGCGGTGCTCGACCGCCTCGGCCAGCCGGATCTGGTCCTCGGTGAGCGCGGCGCGCAGCTCCTCCTCCTGCTCGCGTACGCGCCGCGACTCCGCCTCCAGCTGCTCCGGGTCGCGGCCGGGGCGCTCGTCGTCGCCGGCGGCGCTGAGGTGACGCAGCCGCTCCCGGGCCAACTGCTCGATCGAGCGGAACCGCTCCTGGAGCGCGGAGAGGCGGTACCAGGTGTCCTGCGCCGCCGCGAGCAGCGGCGCGTCCTCGGCCAGCGCCGCCTCCAGCTCGCCGAGGCGGCCCTGCACCTCGCCGTGCTCGGCCTCGATCAGCTCGCGCCGCTCGCGCAGCGCGGTCTCGTCGGCGATCTCCTTGTCCAGTGTGGTCCGCAGCGTGTGCAGGTCGTCGGCGAGCAGCCGCAGCCGGGCGTCGCGCAGGTTGGCCTGGATCCCGGCGGCGCGGCGGGCCACCTCGGCCTGCCGGCCCAGCGGCTTGAGCTGGCGGCGCAGCTCCGCGGTGAGGTCGGTCAGACGGTTGAGGTTGGTCTGCATCGCGTCGAGCTTCCGCAGCGCCTTCTCCTTGCGCTTGCGGTGCTTGAGGACGCCCGCCGCCTCCTCGATGAACGCCCGCCGGTCCTCCGGCTTGGCGTGCAGCATCCCGTCGAGCCGGCCCTGCCCGACGATGATGTGCATCTCGCGGCCGATGCCCGAGTCGGACAGCAGCTCCTGGATGTCCAGCAGACGGCAGGAGTCGCCGTTGATCTCGTACTCGCTCTCGCCGGAGCGGAACATCCGGCGGGTGATGGAGACCTCGGTGTACTCGATCGGCAGCGCGCCGTCGGTGTTGTCGATGGTGAGGGTGACCTCGGCCCGGCCCAGCGGCGCCCGCCCGGCGGTGCCGGCGAAGATGACGTCCTCCATCTTGCCGCCGCGCAGCGCCTTGGCGCCCTGCTCGCCGAGCACCCAGGCGATGGCGTCGACGACGTTGGACTTGCCGGAGCCGTTCGGGCCCACCACGCAGGTGATCCCGGGCTCCAGCTTCAACGTCGTGGCGGAGGCGAAGGATTTGAAGCCCTTCACCGTCAGGCTCTTGAGATGCACCTTCTCGATCCTCGTCCGGTGGCCGCCGTACCGTCGCCGGCTGCGCGGACCTGGTGAACCCGCAGACTAACCCGGGACCGGGGCGCCGCCGCCACGCGACCCACCCGCCGGACCTGCTGTCCGCTTTCGGCCCGGTGGTCGCGGAGGGAACGGAAATGCATGATCACAATTACCGGGCGCAATTCCGGGCGGTTCCGCAAGATCGATAATTGCGGCGGCAGCGACGAAAAGGGGTACGAACATGGCTGCGCGCCGGCACTTGAGTGTCGGCGCGCTTTTCGGTGTGGTGCGATTCAGTTTTCCGACAACTGGAGATCAGGTCAGTGCGGGCTCAGCCAGACGGAGGAGGTCATCCGCCTCCGCCGCTGCCGCCGCGAGCCGATCGTTGTCGGCGCGCAGACGCGTGATCTCGAACTCCAGTGCCTGAACCCTGGCACGCAGTCGGGTGACCTCGTCGAGCAGACGCCGGTCGGGCGCTGCACTTACGTGGCCGTAGAGGGCCTTCGCCATGCTGACTCCTTGATGTGCGCTGCCGGAAAGGCCGGCCAACGCGCGCCCATGATGTTCGCGGCTACCATTCCCACTGCATCGGGGCATGGCTGGGCGCGACTGGCGACACCTACATATTGAGCCGAAACCCCCTCCTTCGTCAAGTTGACCAAGGCCGTAGATCATCTCCACGTCGGCCGGTCCACTCGCCGGGGGGCTGCCACAAGGCGCGGACACGCTCTGTCCGGACGCCTTTACTGTACGCCGGAAATGTGTGAACGACTCATCCTTGCCGCCGGCTTCGCCTTAACTCTTTCTTAGCCACGTTGCCGCAGCTTGGAGCGCACCCGTAGCGTCACCCGGGCCCGCAACCGACCCGTGGAGGGGACAGGCGTGTACCGCTGGAACGACCCGATCGAACCGGAGGGCGCCCGCCGGCGTCCCGAGCCGCCGACCGACGAGGGTCCGGCGTGGCTCAGCGACCGGCCCGAGCCGCGGTCGTCGTACCTGTTCGGGGACGGAGCGCAGCAGCCGCCCGCCGGTCACGGACCCGCGCCGGCCGCCGAGGGCTACCGCCCCGAGAGCGCGCCCCCGGCCTACGGACCCGCCGGCTCCTACCCGCCGCCCCGGGACCGGTGGAACGGCGAGGAGCAGCCGACCGCCGCCTGGCACGGCCAGGAGCCCGCGTGGCAGGGCCACGAGCAGCCCGCGGCGTGGCAGGGCCAGGAACAGCCCGCGGCGTGGCAGGGCCAGGAACAGCCCACCGCCTGGCAGGGGCACGAGCAGCCGGCCGGCGGCTGGGAGCAGCCCGCCGCGACCTGGCAGCCGGCGACCGACACCCCCGCCGACGACCGGCGCCCGAAGCGGCGCCTGTCCCGGCCGCTCGTGATCGGCGGGGCCGCCGCCGCGGCGACGCTCGTGGTGAGCCTCGGCGTGGGCGCCGTCCTGCTGCCCGGCGACGACCAGGGCACCAAGCGCACGTCCGCCGACGCGCCGGTGGCCGCCGCGCCGCAGGCGCCCGACGGCACCGAGGAGGGGCCGGCCGACGCGCTCGCCCCCGACTCGGCGAGCCCGTCGGCCGTACCGACCACCGCCGCGCCGAGCCCGACGAAGAAGGCCACCCCTAAGCCGAGCCGCAGCACCGCACCGTCGCGGCAGCAGGAGCGCAGCAGCGCCCCGAGCGGCGGCGGGTCGAGCGGGTCGAGCGGCGGCTCCACGAGCACCAAGGCCACCGCCACGACCGGGCTCAGCGCCGAACTCCAGAAGGTCGTCACGATCGTCAACCAGGAGCGGGCGAAGGCCGGCTGCAAGGCGCTCACCGTCAACGCCAAGCTGAACCTGGCCGCCCAGCGGCACAGCCAGGACCAGGCCGACCACAAGAAGATGGACCACACGGGCAGCGACGGCAGCCAGCCCTGGGACCGGGTCAAGGCCGCCGGCTACAGCTACCGCATGGTGGGCGAGAACGTGGCCTGGAACTACCAGACCCCGGCGGCGGTCATGGAGGGCTGGATGAACTCCGAAGGCCACCGGAAGAACATCCTCAACTGCTCGTACACCCAGATCGGTGTGGGCGTCGCGCGCAGCAACGGGCCGTACTGGACGCAGGTCTTCGCCACCCCGAGCTGACCGCGCGTCGTGACCGGCCCGGCGCTCGTTGACCGGTCGGGGGCGGCGTCGGGCCGCCCGCGTCCGGGGAGCTGTCGATGCGGATCCGGCCGGTGTGGGCCGTGCCGCGCTCCCGGTCGGCCCACGTCCGCCGACGTGGCCCGCGCCGGGGCGTGGCGCTCGCGCTGACCGCGCTGCTGCTCGCCCCGGTGCCGGCCTGCCGCCGGCCGATCACGCCGCCCGGCGCGCCCACGCCCTGGCCGGCCGCCCAGGCCGGCAGCTGGCGCTGGCAGTGGCAGCTCACCGCCCCGGTGGACACCACTGTCGACGCCGACGTCTTCCTCCTCGACCCGGTGGCGACCACCTCGGCCGAGACCGCCGCGCTGCGCGAGCAGGACCGCCGGCTGGTCTGCCACGTCCGGGTCGGCACGTACGCCGCCGACGAACCGGACGCCACCCGCTTCCCCGTCGCCGTACGCGGCACGGCCGTGCCGGGGCGGCCGGGAAGCCGCTTCCTGGACGTACGGAACTGGGACGCGCTCGCGCCGGTGCTGGCCGACCGGTTCCGGCTGTGCCGAGGCAAGGGTTTCGGCGCGGTGGCGTTCGCCGACGCGGACGGCTACCGGCACCGCTCCGGCTTCCCGCTGGACTTCGACGACCAGCTGCTGTTCAACCGCCGGCTGGCCGGGCTGGCCCGCAAGCTGGACCTCTCCCCCGGCCTGGTCGACGACGTCGCGCAGGTGGCCGCGCTGGCCCCCGACTTCGACTTCGCGGTCAACCAGGAGTGCGTACGCCGCCGCGAGTGCGCGAAGCTGCTGCCGTTCGTCGACGCCGGCAAGCCGGTCTTCCACGTCGAGTACACCGGCGAGCCGGCGGACTTCTGCGTCACCTCGGTCGGCTACGGCTTCGCCTCGATCCGCAAGGACCGCCAGCTGGACTCCTGGCGGGAGCCGTGCGCGCTGCCCTGACGCCCCGGCGCCCCCGCCCGTCGGCGTCGGTGCTCACGACGCCCGCCGGCGGGATGCGGAGGCCGGGGCGCGACGGGCCGCCGGCGACAGCTGTTCGTCCATGGCGGCCCAGATGCCCCGCTGGTCGGGGCCTTAGTCCACGGCGAAGAACCGGAACCGGCATGCCCCGGGAGCCGTGACTCCCGGGGCATGTCGTGCGGGCCGTACGCCGCCTGGGCGCCCTGGTCAGCGGGCGCCGACCAGTTCCGGCGCCGGTGCGGGCGGCGGCTCGACCGCCGGGGCGGCCGTACGGCGGCGCATGAAGCGCGGCGCCCACCAGTTCGCGTCACCCAGCAGCGTCATCACCGACGGGAGCACGACCGCGCGGATGATCGTGGCGTCCAGCAGGATCGCCGCCGCCAGGCCGATGCCGAGCTGCTTGAAGTCGATCATGCTGAGCGTGGCGAAGATGGAGAACACCGCCACCATCACCACCGCCGCGCTGGTCACCACCCCGGCCGAGGAGGTGATGCCGTGCGCCACCGCCTCCCGGTTGGGCATCCCCCGGTCGACCGCCTCGCGGATCCGGCTCACCACGAACACGTGGTAGTCCATGGACAGTCCGAACAGCACCACGAACAGGAACAGCGGCAGCCAGGTGACGATCGCGTCCATCGAGGTGAAGCCGAGCAGCCCCTCCGCCCAGTCGCTCTGGAAGACCAGCACCAGCAGCCCGTACGCGGCGCCGGCGGAGAGCAGGTTCAGCACGATCGAGGTCAGCGCCACCACCACCGACCGGAACGTCCACGCCATCACCAGGAACGTCAGCGCCAGCACGAACGCCGCGACGATCGGCAGCTTCGCCCAGATGTGGGCGGCGTAGTCCTCACTGGCGGCCACGCCGCCGCCGACCGCGTACTCCACGCCCGGGATGCCGCCGAGCGTGGCTGGGACCAGGTCCTCGCGCAGCTCGTGCAGCGACCGGGACGCCTCGTCGGAGCGGCTGGCGTGCGGCGTGGCCACCTCCAGCACCGACACCCGCCGGTCCGCCGACACCTGGATCTTCGGGCCGTCCCCCTCGGCCGGCGCGAAGAGCGGGTCGGCGGTGGTACGGCCGGCCAGGTCGGTGAGCGCGGCCCGCACCCGGTCGGCCTGCTCGGCGGGCGCCCGCACGGCCACCGTGTGACTGGTGCCGTTGCTCGGGAACGCCGCGGTGAGCCGGTCGTACGCCTGCATGGCCGCGGTGTTGCGCGGCACGTCCTCCGGGCCGGGGAACTTCAGCTTCATGCCGAGCGCGGGCGCGGCGAGCGCGAGCAGCAGCGCGACCGAGATCAGCAGCGTGGCCACCGGCGCGCGCAGCGCCGGCTTGAGCACCGCCGGCCAGAACCGGGGCCGGGCCGGCTGCCCGTCCCGCCCGGTGCGCGGGGCGGTGAGGCGCCACAGCAGCGGCACCCGCGGCCGGTCCACCCAGCGGCCCAGCTTCGCCAGCAGCGCCGGCAGCACTGTGAGCGAGCCGATCACGGCGACCGCCACCACCAGGATCGAGCCGACCGCCAGCGAGGAGAAGATCGCGTCCTGGGCGAGCAGCAGACCGCCCATCGAGATGATCACGGCGGTGCCGGAGACCACCACGGCGTGCCCGGAGGTCTCCGCCGCGATCTCCACGGCGTCCAGGCCGGACCGGCCCTTCGCCCGTTCCTCCCGTTCCCGCCGCACGTAGAACAGCGAGTAGTCCACACCGACCGCCATGCCGATCAGCAGGATCACGCTCGCGGTGGTGTCGGTGGCCGGCACCAGGTGCGACGCGAGTGTGGAGAGACCCATCGCGGCGGCCACCGAGGAGAGCGCCAGCAGCACCGGCACCCCGGCGGCGATCAGCGCGCCGAACGCGATGATCAGGATGGCCAGCGTCACCGGCAGGCTGAGCAGCTCGGCGCGCTTGAAGTCCTTGCCGAGCGTGTCGTCGAGCGCCTTGTCGATCGACGGGCCGCCGACCTGCTCCACCCGCAGTTGCGGGTGCGCGACCTGCACCTTCGCGGTGGTGTCCCGCAGCGGCTGCACCCGGTCCCCGGCGGTGCCCGGGTCGCCCGACATGGTGATCGGCACCAGCAGCGCGCTGCCGTCGCGCGACGGCATCGGCGTACCGATCGACGCCACGCCGTCGACCTGCCGCAGCCGGTCCGCCGCGTCCTGCGCGGCGGCCTTCGCGGCGGCCTCGTCGAGCGGACCCGACCGGGCGGTGATCAGCACGTTCTCCGTGGCCGGCTGGTCGAACCCGCCACTGTCGACGATCAGCTGTGCCCGTCCGAACTCGCCGATCGCCTGATCCTCGTCGGTGGCCTCGTTCAGCCCGGCGGCGCTGCCGCCGACGAAACACACCGCCACGAAGACCACCCACAACGCGATCGCGCGCCACGGATGCTCCGCACTCCACCGTGCCAGCCGCACGGTCACCGGTCGCCTGCCCATGTCCCGGGTTCCACCCTCCTGATGCCGGCCCTGCGCCGACCCAGGATGACGCTAGGCAGCAGGCGGGGGCCCCGACATCGGGGAACGGCCCCCGCTCGTCCCCGATCCGGGCGGCGAGGTCCGCGCGGCCGGTTCCGGCCGCGCGGACCGGGCGGAAAAGGGCATCTCCGGGTATGCTCCGGCGCGTCTCCGGGGACCGTCGGGCGATGCACACCGGCGCAACCCCGAACCGGCTCGGGGTCATCCCCGGAGGGTGCCCCGGGGCCGCGGCTGGCATCGCGGGCAGCTGTAGGAGGACCGGTTCATGAACGCCTCGCGCCGGATGGGCGCGCCGCAGCGCGGGCAGGGCTCCCCCTCCCGGCCGTACGCGTTGAGCGACCGGTCGAAGTAGCCGCTCTCGCCGTTGACGTTGACGTACAGCTCGTCGAAGCTGGTGCCGCCCTGCTTGATCGCCTCGGCGAGCACGTCCCGGACGTGTCCGAGCAGCCGCAGCGCGGCCGGACGGGTGAGCGCGTCGGCCGGGCGGGCGCCGTGCAGCTTCGCCCGCCACAGTGCCTCGTCGGCGTAGATGTTGCCCACCCCGGAGATCAGCGTCTGGTCGAGCAGCGCGCGTTTGACCTCCGTACGCTTGCGGCGCAGCGCCGCCACGAACGCCTCGTCGGAGAACTCCGGGTCCATCGGGTCGCGGGCGATGTGCGCGATCTCCGCGGGCAGCTCCGCCCCGCCTTCGGAGACGGACAGCCCGCCGAACGTGCGCTGGTCGACGAAGCGCAGCTCCGGCCCGTCGTCGGCGAACCGGAACCGGACCCGCAGGTGCAGCTCGTCGGCCGCGCCGACCGGCTGCAACAGCAGCTGGCCGGACATGCCGAGGTGGCCGATCACCGCGTCGCCGCTGTCCAGCGGCAGCCAGAGGTACTTGCCCCGGCGCCGTACGCCGGTGATCGTCCGGCCGGCGAGCACGTCGGCGAAGTGCGCGCCACCGGGCGCGTGCCGGCGTACCGCCCTCGGGTGGCGCACCTCGACGGCGGCGATCCGCCGGCCGATCACCCACTGGGCGAGTCCCACCCGGACGGTCTCGACCTCGGGCAGCTCAGGCACGGCCGGCGCCCGCCTCGACATCCGTCGTGTCGGCCTGTGGGCTCGTCCCGTCCGGGGCCTGCGCCGCCGCGTCCGCCTCGGCCCGTGCCGCCGCCTCGGCCTGCTCGGTGAGCGTGCGCCAGGCCGACTCGGCCGCGCGCTGCTCGGCCTCCTTCTTGCTGCGCCCCTCCGCGCCGCCGTAGCGGTTGCCGGCCACCACCACCCAGGCGGTGAACGTCTTGAGGTGGTCCGGCCCGGTGCCCTCGATCCGGTACTCGGGCACGCCGAGCCCGAGCGCGGCGGTCAGCTCCTGGAGGCTGGTCTTCCAGTCCAGTGCCGCGCCCCGGCCCGCCGACTCGGCCATCAGCGGGTCGAACAGCCGGTGGATCACGATGGCCGCGGTGTCCAGGCCGTACTGGAGGTAGATCGCGCCCAGCAGCGCCTCCAGCGTGTCGGCCAGGATGCTCGCCTTGTCCCGTCCGCCGGTGGCCTCCTCGCCCTTGCCCAGCAGCAGGTACGCGCCGAGCCCGTCCGGGCCGAGGCCACGCGCCACGTCGGCGAGCGCCCGCATGTTGACCACGCTGGCGCGCAGCTTCGCCAACTGCCCCTCGGGCAGGTCGGGGTGGTTGTGGAACAGCGCTGTGGTGATCACCACGCCGAGGACCGAGTCGCCCAGGAACTCCAGCCGCTCGTTCGTGGGCAGGCCACCGTTCTCGTACGCGTACGAGCGGTGGGTCAGCGCGCGCTCCAGCAGCTCCGGGTCGAGCGACACCCCGAAGGCCGCCTCCAGGTGGCCGACGGGAGCACGCCGCCGCTTGTCGTTGGTCATGGTGCTACCTCGGTGTCGTGTCGGTCAGGTGCGAGATCGTGCGGGATGTCGTCGAGCAGGCCGCGGACCGTCCCGGCGGCGTCACGGCGCCACAGGTGGGCGGCCAGCGCGATACCGGAGGCGACGTCCTCGGAGCCGGCCGCGCCGTGGCACACGACCACGGTGCCGCCCACCCCGAGCAGGGCCGCGGCACGCGGGGCGCCGCCGCGTGACGGTGGGCCGCCGGCCATGGCGTACGCGCCCTCGATGGCCTTCAGCAGGACGTTTCCGGTGAAGCCGTCGGTCACCACGACGTCGGCGCGGGCACCGAGCGAGATGTCGTACCCCTCGACCAGGCCGACGTAGCGGCCGTCGCAGGGCAGCGGCGCGGCGGCGAGCGCGGGCGCGGCGATCCGGCGCAGGCGGTCGCCCTTGCCCGTTTCGAGGCCGACGGAGAGCAGCCCGACGCGGGGCGCGGTGACGGCGTGGGCCACCGACGCGTAGGCGGCGCCGAGGAGGGCGTGGCGGGCCAGCGTGGCCGGGCCGGGTTCGAGCGTGCCGCCGACGTCGAGCAGCACCACCGGTCCTTCGACGGCGGGCAGCGTGGCGGCGAGCGCGGGCCGGCGTATCCCGGTCCAGCGGCCGAGGCCGAGCGCGGCGGCGGTGACCGTGGCGCCGGTCGAGCCGGCGGAGACGACCGCGTCGGCGAGTCCGTCGCGGACGGCCTGCACGGCGGTGCGTACCGTGCTCTCGCCGCGGGCGGCGGTGGGATGGTCGGCCATGCCGACGGCGGTCCGCACCGGGCGGACCGTGACCCGGGCGCGCTGGGCCGGTTCGAGCGCACCGATCAGCTCGTCGGCCACCTCGATCGGGCCGACGAGCAGCAGGTGCAGGGCGGGATCCGTGCGTACCGCTCGCAGAGCGCCGTCAACCACGACGGCGGGAGCATCGTCCCCGCCGAGGAGGTCGACGGCGATCCGCGCGGTGCCCGGCTCCGACGGTCCGCCGGCCTGAAGCCGGTCGGCGGTGGCGGGAGCCGGGGCACCGGGCGAGAGCCTTGGTGCGCGCGTCACCCGACCGGTGGTCGGGGACGTCACTCGGCGGCCGGGTCAGACCTCGAGGACCTGACGGCCGTTGTAGGTGCCGCAGACGGAGCAGGCGGCGTGCGGCAGCTTGGCCGACTTGCACTGCGGGCAGGCCACGGTCGCCACCGCCGAGGCCTTCCAGTTCGCCCGGCGGGCGCGGGTGTTGCTGCGCGACATCTTGCGCTTGGGGACGGCCACGGTTCTTACTCCTCTGTACGGGTCAGTTGCGTCAGGCTCGCCCAACGCGGGTCGACCTGCTGATGGCTGTGGTCGGCCGGCAGATCGTCCCAGTGCACCCCACACTCGGGGCACAGGCCTGGGCAGTCCTCCCGGCAGAGCGGGTTCGTCGGCAGCGCCAGCACCACCGCGTCCCGCAACGCCGGCTCCAGGTCGATCAGATCGCCCTGCATCCGGCCCACCTCGTCCTCGTCGGTCGTGTCGTCCGTGGTGCTGTGCTCGTACGCGTACAGCTCCTGGATCGTCACGGCCAACGAGTCGTCGATCTCGCGCAGGCAGCGGCCGCACTCGCCCTTGACGGGACCGGTGACGGTCCCGGAGACGAGCACGCCCTCGGACACCGACTCCAACCTCAGGTCGAGGTCGAGGTCCGCACCCTCCGGCACGCCGATCAACTCGACGCCGAGGTCCGCCGGTGCCGGCACGACCCGCTTGTGCGTACGCAACGCGCCAGGTCGGCGCGGCAGTTCCCTCGTGTCGAGGACCAGCGGCGACCTGGGGTCGAGTGTGCTTGGCGAGTGTTTGGGCATAGTCAGACTCCGGCCGTTGAGAGGCCGACAAAGAAGGTTACCTGCCAGACGGGCGGACCGTCGAACCGGGGGCTCACCTCCGGCCCGACGGCAGCCGGCTGTCGGCGACCGGCCCGCGCGCCGCTCAGAAGGGTAGCGGGCGGTCCGCCTCGTCCCCGGCGAAGGTGCCGATCTCACGCAGCGCGTGCATCTTGTCGCGGCCACGCTCTATCGAGGCCAGCGCCCGGGTGAGGAACTGCTCGAAGTTGGCCAGCGCGGTGTCGACGTAGTCGTCCACCTCCTCGCGGAGGCGCTGCGCCTCGGCCCGTGCCTCGGCGATGATCCGGGCGCCCTCGTGCTCGGCCGAGACGGTGATCTCGTTGACCGAGACCAGCCGGGCGTGTTCCGCCTCACCCTCGCTGATGATCCGGTCGGCCTCACGCTTGCCGGCCTCCATGATCTTGTCCCGCTCCTCCAGCAGCGCGGCGGCCCGGCGCAGGTCCGCGGGAAGCTCCGCGCGCAGCTCGTCGAGCGCGGCGATCATCTCGCCCCGGTCGACCATGCAGTTGTTGCGCGACATCGGGACGGAGCGGGCCTGCTCCACCATGGCGATCAGTTCGTCGATGCGATCGAGCGGGTCCACCGGTACCTCACTCCTGTCTTCGTCGGCCGCCCTCCATCATGCGGCCTCGCGCCCCGTCTCGGCGCTGCAGACATCATGTCGCGCCGAGGCCACCCACACCC